>JBFYPU010000222.1:0-2982 GCA_041303175.1 Crocinitomicaceae bacterium
AAAATGATTTTTCACATGAAATTCTAATTGATGAAAATGTTGATGTTTCGGGTATTCAAATCCCATCTTTAGTTATTCAGCCGTATATAGAAAATGCTTTCAAGCATGGCTTAAGACATAAGACTGGACCAAAAGAATTACACTTGCATTTCCAATTTGACGAAGCCAATGAAATGTTAATCATTGAAATTGATGATAACGGAATTGGACGATCCGCATCTGCTGAAATCAATCTTCAACTCCGCACAGACCATCAATCATTTGCTACTGGTGCACTAGAAAAACGACTTGAATTATTGAATCATGCAAAGAGAGATGTTGTAGGTGTTGAAATAGTCGATAAATTTGATGCAGAGGGAAATGCCACAGGCACAAAAGTCTACATTCGAATACATGTCTGAAAAAGTGAAAATAAAAGCAATTCTAGTGGATGATTCGCTTCAAGCGCGCAAATTACTGCGTTTGATGTTGGAGGATCTTTGTCCAGAAGTCACTTTGTTAGGCGAAGCAGAAAATGTTGCTGAAGGTTTGGCATTAATCAAAACTCATGAGCCAGATGTGGTGTTTTTAGATATAGAAATGCCTGGCAAGTCTGGTCTTCAAATGGCGGAAGAATTAATAGCAACAAACGTTTCTTGTCAAGTCGTATTTACCACTGCTTATAATTCTTATGCCATCAATGCATTTCGACTTTCAGCCATAGATTACTTATTGAAACCCATTCAAGAGGATCAATTAATTGAGGCCGTTGATAAAATCAAGGAAAATGCGGCGCTAAAAAATTCGGCTGATCGTTTGGAGGCTTTAACTCAAAATCTCAACAATGAAAAATCTGCTTTGCTGAGTATTCCCATTCAAGGTGGATTTGAATATATTGCTCTGGACGAAATTGAATATTTTGAAGCAGAAGGATCTTATGTGCGAATTGTGTGCGCCAACCAGAAATCGAAAATAGTTTCTAAAAATCTCAAGTACTTCGAATCCGCCTTGGAATCGACCCGCAACTTTATTCGAACGCATCGTTCTTATTTAGTCAACATGAATTGTGTTTTTTCATATTCTAAATCGGAAGGTGGAATATTATTATTAAAGAGCAAGCAAAATATCCCCATCTCGCGCGAACGCAAACAAGAAGTGTTGGATTATTTAAAGTAGGTTTTTAGACACTAGGGACTGGGAACTAGTATCTAGAAATTAGATAAAAGTCGATCTCTTTTTTATCAATTAACAAAAATACCAGTCCCTGAGCTGTTCCGTGAGTTTATCGCTTGCACTGAGCAAGTCGAAGTGAAGGGTAGTCGAAGGGGGGGCTTTTTTGCTGTTCACAAACTCAAACATGCTGTTCACAAATTCGTCCTTGTGTTTCTCGCAAGGGCATTTCATCTTTGGGGAAAATTTAAAATTACATGAAAAGAACTCTACTCTATCTAAGCATTTTCCTTTTTTCAGGAAATCTATTTGCTCAGTTTGGAACCTTTGATGAGACCTTTAATCAGGGGAACTATCTACACGTCGTGCAGTATGCAGTATATCCAAAAATAATCTCAACAGGCAATGAAACAGCCTTAGTACACCAAAATGTTGGTGTCTATCAGCCTGGACCTCCATATGGGACTTCTGACGGCGCTCTCGCTTCTATAACCAATAATACCTCAGGAAACGCAACACTAAATACAATCCATTCATTACCATTTTCTGATCAATTCACCTATGTTTCTGACATGTTTCCAACGACAGGAAATAAGATCGTGATCATAGGTGAGAAAGATTTGGGGGCTAGTTCCCCTCAGGGAATATTTGTTGCCAGAATAGATGCCTCAACCGGAGCAGTTGACCCTACTTTCAATTCAGGGAATCACGTTATCATTGAAAACTTCGCTATAGGGTATACTGCCAGGAAGGTTTGGGTGCTCAGTGACAATAAGATTCTGATGGCCGGAACTGAGAATGGTTCGTTTTACCTGCGAAAATTCAATGCAGACGGCACACCCGATAACACGTTCGGTATAGGTGGAACACATTTGTTCACAGTACTCGGTAGCAGTTCAAAAGTACTTCTTGACTTGAAGGTGCTTGACAACGGGAAGATTATCATTGCAGGCAGCGACACAGAGAATGCTCCTTCCGGAGATGGAGGAAGTATTAGTGTAATGCGTGCCATTGTAGCCCAATTGAATGCTAATGGGACCTTAGATGCCTCGTTTGGCGATGCAGGAGTTCGAAAATTCCAATTTGGTGAATACAGCGCTGAATCAAGTGTTACGTCAATCGATATTGCATCAGACGGAAGTATTGTCGTAGCAGGAAACGGATATTATAACGTAGGGGGTAACTCATGGAGACCTAAAGGTGCTTTTACCAAACTTACTTCAGCTGGTCAACTCGCTGCAGGTTTCGCTAATCATTTCGTTTACTCTGTAGATTATTCTTACCTAACAAACTGTAGAATACTCGCTAATGGAAAAACACTGGTGTCTGGTTCGCGCAGTGATGCAAATTACACGGGGTATGGATTGTTCCTTCTCTTCAACGCAGATGGAACCATTGATACGTCTGCGGGAAGTGATGATGTCTTTGTGCTGAGTGAAACAGGTCTTTTTGGAACCGGGGTTCATGTAGATGATTTCGATATCCAGCCTGATGGTAAGGTGATCTATGTTTATAGCTCTTCTGCAAATTACCAGGGAATCATTCGTGCGGGTCGCATGCTGATGGCATCAACTGCAGGTCTGGAAGATTCGGAAACTACTAACCTAATAGATGTGCATCCTAATCCAACTTTTGGACAAATAGTGATCAGTGCTTCTACTCCAACTTCTGCCTTCATCACCACTGCAAACGGATCTATCCTCTCAACTGTAGAACTCAACGGTGAAACCACAATCGATGTCTCCACATATGCACCGGGTGTTTACTTCATCCGCACGGCAGAAGGACAAACGGTGAAGTTCATCAAAGCATAACTTCGGACCTTCGACAATG
>JBFYPU010000223.1:0-21899 GCA_041303175.1 Crocinitomicaceae bacterium
GCGATTTTTGTACGATGCACCAACAATCCAGCGGGTTTGTGAACAGCAATCAGCGATTCATCTTCGAATAGAATGTCGAGCGTCACCTATTTCTTGCGTAAAATCATAAGACCGTCGCGAATGGGCAATAAGACGTTGTGTACACGCTCGTCTTCGTTTACGCGCTTGTTGAGATCAATTAGCACCTGTGTGTCAAGATCATTTGCTTCCACTTCTTCCAACACTTTTCCAGACCAGAGTACATTGTCCAATAAAATGTACCCTCCCGACGGCACTTTATCGATGATCAAATCGTAGTAGTTTCCGTAATTTTCTTTATCGGCATCGATGAACACCAAATCGAACGACTCGTTCAAGGTGGGAATGATTTCCATAGCGTCGCCAATTCGAAAATCGATGGTTTCCGATAAGTTCGATTTTTCAATAAACTCCACGACCAAATCTTCGAGTTCTTCGTTCAAATCCAGTGTGATGATTTTTCCGCTTTCCGCTAAACCTTCCGCCATGCACAAGGCTGAATAACCCGTATATGTTCCAATTTCAAGCACATTTTTGGGTCGAATCATGTGCGAAATCATGCTCAACACACGCCCCTGAAAATGTCCACTCAACATCCGAGGGCGAAGCACTTCTATGTGCGTGCGGCGGTTCAACTCGTATAAAATCGGTGATTCTCCTTCCGTGTGGGCGCACACATAATCGTCTAATTGCTGTGAGATAAATTCCATGTATTGAACTTTGATCGTTGAGTGCAAAAGTGAGGAAAATTATTGGGTCGAGTCAATTAATCAATTGCTTTTAGAACTGAAATCACCAATAAAATCGCACTTTTGTACCATGCAAACGACGAATTCCAAAGGTTATAGCGCAATTGGCGTGTTTCGGGGAAAAACCAACCACAACATGGGGACGCTTTGGCGATCTGCCTATATTTTGGGGGCTGCGTACATTTTTACGGTAGACGGTCGCTACAAAAAACAGTCGTCTGACGTGTTGCGCACGTGGTCACGGATTCCACTTTTTCAATACAAAACATTTGAAGATTTGCTCAACAACATTCCGCACGATTGCCGTTTGGTGGGCGTTGAAATCGACGATAGAGCCGAAATGCTGCACGAATTCCAGCATCCAAAGCGCGCGATTTATTTGTTGGGAGCCGAAGACACAGGTTTGCCAGACGAAGTGAAAGAAAAATGCCATTACTTGGTGAAACTACCTGGAAATTCTTCTTTGAATGTTGGGGTAACAGGCAGCATCGTTTTGCACGACCGCGTTTCGAAGATGCCAACCGACTTACCACCAAACCATCAGGAGTAGCCTCATTTGTCACTCTACATTTCTTCGGTTCTCCTTGTAATTGGCTTCAATGTGCGCCTTCTTCCATCAATCACCTTGATCTACCGATCATCATTTTTTAACACGGAGACGCGCTGAAAGCACTATTTTTGAAGCAACTTATTTTCGCGAATTCGCAAGGCTATGAAGTATCTAAATACCTTTTTACTCCTCCTACTCTCAAGTGCAAGTATTGCCCAAACCTACACAATTAGTGGAACCATGAAGGACTCTACAAACGGTGAAGACCTTTTTGGAGGTGTAGTGGTTGTCAAAGAACTGAGCAACGTTGGGGCGGTTGCAAATGCCTATGGTTTCTACTCGTTGAGCCTTGAGGCGGGAAGTTATACCTTACTTTATCGCGCATCAGGATTTGAGAACAAGGAAGTTGTCATCGATCTGAAGGCGAATCTCACCCTCAATGTGGAATTGAGTATTCCAAAGGACGTCCTGGAAATTGAAGCTGTCGAAGTGACGGGCGTAAAAGAAAACGACAACATCACCTCATCTGGAATGAATGTCACAACGTTTAATCCAAAAGACATTGAAACGATTCCTGTTATTTTCGGTGAGAAAGACATCATGAAGACCCTACAACTCACGCCAGGCGTTAAATCTGCTGGTGAAGGAAATTCTGGTTTCTTCGTTCGAGGAGGTGGTGCCGATCAAAATTTGGTACTCTTGGATGAAGCCGTTGTCTACAATGCCTCTCACCTTCTTGGGTTTTTCTCGGTCTTCAATTCGGATGCCGTGAAAGATGTAGCACTTTATAAATCCGGGATACCCGCTGAATATGGTGGACGTGCTTCATCGGTGATGGACGTGAAAATGAAGGATGGAAACAACAAAAATTTCGGTGTTTCTGGAGGAATTGGATTGATCTCATCGCGATTAGCGGTAGAGGGACCGATTGTGAAGGACAAAGGTTCATTCATTCTTTCCGGTCGACGCAGTTACCTCGATGTGTTTTTGAAACTCTCGAAGCAAGAGGACATTCGCAACACGAAATTGTATTTCTACGATTTGAATGCCAAGGCGAACTACAAACTTTCAGAAAAGGACAGAATTTTCGTTTCGGGTTATTTTGGTCGCGACAATTTTGGATTTAGTGATCAATTTGGTTTCGACTGGGGAAATGCGACAGGAACTATCCGATACAATCGAATTATTAGCGACAAGCTATTTTCGAATACCTCAGTGGTGTTCAGTAATTTCGATTACCGCTTCACAATCGGAACTGGCGATGATGCGTTTGGCGTCAACTCCTCCATTCAAGATTGGAATGTCAAACAAGATTTCTCCCTGTTTGCGAACAAAAACAACACCGTGAAATTTGGGTTCAATGGCATGCACCACACCTTCAAACCGGGTGCGCTAACGGGGGGAAATGATTCGTTCAATGAACTCATTTTAGACAGTCGCTATGGAATCGAAGTTGGTGCGTACATTCAAAATGAGCAAAAGATCGGTCCACGGTTCAACCTCATGTACGGATTGCGTTACTCTGGTTTCAACTTAGTTGGTGGGAAATCGTACACCTTTGATGATGACGGAAATCGCTTAACAGAAACAACGCATGAACGTTGGGAAAGTGTTAAATATCATCAAGGCATAGAGCCGCGACTCTCATTGAGTTATGTGCTTTCCGAAAACAATTCAATCAAATTGGGATACAACCGAAACTTGCAATATTTGCACCAACTATCGAATTCAACCACGAACAGTCCAACCGATGTGTGGGTGCCAAGTTCAAACAACATCAAACCACAAATTGGCGATCAATTAGCGCTTGGATATTACCAAAATTTGAAGAAAAACGCATACCGAATCTCAACAGAGGTGTACTACAAAACCTTACAAAATCAAATCGACTACAGAAACGGAGCTAATCTATTGCTCAACAACGAAGTGGAAGGGGAATTGGTGTACGGAAAAGGTCGTGCATATGGAATTGAACTTCTTTTGGAAAAGAAAAAAGGGAAATTCACGGGTTGGATCAGCTATACCCTTTCGCGCTCATTGCGCACTTTTGATCAGATCAATGATGGTAAAGAATTTTCGGCACGGCAAGATCGAATTCACGATGTGTCGGTTGTACTCATGTACAGTATCACCAAAAATTTAGCGTTTGCAACGACCTTCATATATTACACCGGAAGCGCTGTCACCTTCCCGTCTGGAAAATATGAAATTGGCGGTGAAGTCATTCCTTTGTATACCGAACGAAATGGTTATCGCATGCCTGATTACCATAGAATGGACGCAGGATTGACATGGTATTTGAAGGATAAAAAGCGTTTCGAGCACAACATCAATTTCTCGGTTTACAACCTCTACTCGCGGCAAAATGCTTATACAATTTCCTTTGAAGAAAATTCAGAGACTGGAGAAACAGAAGCCATTCAAACAGCCTTGTTCAAAATTGTTCCGTCCATCACTTATAACTTTAATATCAAATAAGATGAAATATTTAGCACTCATTTTTGGAATCGTTCTCTTTGCTTCGTGTCAAAAAGTGATCGATGTGGACCTCAATGAAGCCAACCCGATGACCGTGATTGAAGCGAATTATACCGCCGAAGACAGCACGGTGCGTGTATATATCACCCAAACTTCCAATTTTTTCTCAAACGAGGCAAGTCCTACTGTTGACAACGCGGTCGTGACGATCACCGATCAAGCTGGAAACTCGCAACAAGTTCCTTTCGACGCTGCTGGCTGGTATGTCTTGACAAATTATGTCCCGAGTTATGAAACGACGTATACGATGACGGTCTTACACGATGGTGTTACCTACACGGCTAGCTGCGAAATGAAAACTGCGATTGCTCAGCAACCCGTCATTTACGACTTCGTCGAGCCTGGGATTTTTGGTGACGGAGGCTATATCGTTGCCGTTTCTTACCAAGATCCGCCGGAAGCTGGTGACTACACTTCCGCTGTGCTTTCAAAAAATGGTAACCAATTGAAAAAGCTGAGCGACGTTACCTTGAACGACGACCTATTTACGAATGGAAATCAGGTAACTAGACCCTTATTTGTTCGATTTTTTGATCTTGGAGACACTGTTGAAATTGAGTTACGCACCATCGACCAAAAAATTTACGACTACTATACTGAGTTAGCCTCGTTGACGGATCCAAACAGTGCCGCACCTGCGAATCCGACATACCAATGGACGAATCGCGCTCTCGGTTATTTTTCGGCCTATTCTTCCAGTCGCCAAAGTGTGATCATTCAATAGTTTATCTTTGCGACTCAAGTAGTACCAATGAGCGACGAAAAAGAACTAGATCAGCAGCCCAATAACCCACTTCACGGGGTGAAATTGTTGGAGATTCTTCAAGTTTTGGAGAAGTTTTACGGCTGGGAAGAATTGGGGCAACGGGTAAATATTCGTTGCTTTACCCACGATCCATCCATGGGATCCAGTTTGAAATTTCTGCGAAGAACGCCTTGGGCTCGCAACAAAGTGGAAAAATTGTACTTGGATTTGATGCGGAAGAAGGGGTAAGAGATCGTTAGATTGTTGGAATGTTGGAAAGTTAGAACGATTGAAACATTCCCTTCGGGGCTGTTGGTACTCGGGAATTCGGTTATTCGCATCATCTGATCATCTAATTCCGCTTGATTTTTTTGTAACTTCCCCTGTCAAAATAAACGCACAATGAAAGAATTTTGGAATCAACGGTATGGTGAAATGGACTATGCCTATGGCGAAGAACCCAATCACTATTTGGTGGAGAAATTAACACCTCTTGAAGCGGGCACAATCCTTTTTCCAGCAGAAGGAGAAGGCAGAAATGCTGTTTTTGCTGCTCAATTGGGATGGGATGTTTCGGCATTCGATATCAGCGTTGAAGGGAGAAACAAGGCGTTAAAACTTGCAGAAAATCGCGGTGTATCCATTGATTATCAAGTAGGTGAATGGGCGGGTGTACACTTCAAACCCGAACAATTTGATGCCATCGCGCTGATTTATGCCCATTTTCCAAACGAACTAAAATCTTCCTACCACAAAGCATTCGCGGCTCAATTGCGCCAAGGAGGAATCGTCATTTTCGAAGCATTCAGTAAAAGACAAGTCGACTACAATTCGAAAAATGAAAAAGTCGGTGGACCAAAAGATCCGGCAATGTTGGCATCGATAGAAGAAATCCGCGCCGATTTTGACAATTTTGACATCATCGAACTGGAAGAACGCGAAATAGAATTAAGTGAAGGACTCTACCACAACGGATTAGGTTCTGTCATTCGATTTGTTGGACGAAAAAAATAATTTAGCCATGGTGGAAACCTACGATTTAGAGAAAAAATTTGCTTACCTCGGGAAAAATCTCATTTCAGAACTTCGCGCGATCTCCGAAATCAAGGAGATTCCTGCACAAACGGTCTTGGTGCGCGAAGGACAATACGTGAAATACATTCCAATTGTCCTCAGTGGACTGGTGAAAGTGTTTACCCAATATGAAGACAAAGAACTGCTGCTTTACTACATTCAACCCGATCAAAGTTGCATCATGTCGTTTTCATCATGCATTAAGAACGACCCCAGTAAAATCGAGGCGATTACAGAAGAAGTTAGCACGGTTTGGTTGATTCCTTCTAGTAAAATCGCCAAATACATCACCGAATTCCCAGCCATCAATCGACTTTTTTATCAGCAATATGACCTCCGTTATTCTGAACTTGTCGACACGATTCACCAAATGCTTTACCACAAATTGGATCAGCGAATTTTGGACTATCTCCATGAAAAAGTGAAGGTTACAGGCAAAAATCCCGTCAAAATCTCCCACAAAGAAATTGCAAACGATCTCGGAACCGCGCGTGAAGTGGTCAGTCGATTGGTAAAAAAACTCGAAGGGAAGCAAAAACTCAAACAATTACACGATAGTATCGAAATTTTTATGCCGGTGTGACTTTGGTTACTGCACAGCGAATGAAGAGTACTGATCTTTGTTTCAACTAAGAAGGGAATGAAAACAATTTTCAAATTTGCGCTAGTCTGCATCATCTGTATTGGGATCATCACTTCATTTGTACTTTTCGTAAATTATTTAAACACTTAAAAACGTGTATCATGAAAAAAAACATGTCTTCTGCTGATAGTATCATTCGAATCGTGATCGCAGCAATTTTGGTAACGCTCTTTTTCGCAAAAGTTGTTACAGGAACATTAGGAATCATTTTGCTTGTTGTGGCTGGCGTATTTGTCTTAACAAGTCTTGTTCGCTTTTGCCCTCTCTATACGCTTGTAGGCATTTCAACCTGCCCTGTGAAGGGGAAGTAGATCGTTCGATTACTAGATTAGCTACGCTGCTGCCTACGGCGGTGTTCGATCGTTGGATTTTTAAATGATTTGGGGCGCTATTTCCAGCTCCGTCTGCTATCTTTTTCTGAAAAAGAAAAAGGATTTTCGCCTACGCTGGGCGCTGTCAGTTTGGATTGGCTGCCCTCAGATCATGTTACTATCGGTTCCCGAAAGCTTTTTGGACGGATAATCGGACGCTCGGTGAATCGAATCTTCAGATCTTGGTTCTTCATCCAAACCAAATATCGCGGATCATTTGATATCCCGCATGTTCATTTAAACGTTGAATGATCACTTGCTTTCCGTGGGCCAATTCATCGCGCATCACCGACGATTCAAGGGTCAAATAAAGCGTGCCATTTCGAATCGTGATTTCCTTTGTTCGATGTGCCACCGCTGTACCCATCAATTCTGGCCAAGCGGCTATCACATCCAGTTCCTTCATTTTTCCATCCAAGCCATAAGCCTTCAACCAGCGGTCAATCACCTCCTTTAACGGAGCTTCATTGGATGTTCGTTTGAGGTCACTCATAGGGTAAAGATAGTGAATTAGATTAACTGCGTTGCTGGCTTCGCCGGTGTTGGATTTTTAGATTGTTAGATTTTTGGATCGTTGGATCGTTGGATCATTAGATTAGCTGCGCTGCTGACTTCGTCGGTGTTGGATTGTTAGAACGTTCAATCATCCAAAGGCGTAGCCGTTTCCAATAATCTACCTAATCGAGCCTTCCTCCACATAAAAAACCGTGCACTCAAGCTCGTTCTTTGCGAAAATTTCCCGAATCCGGGTTTCATCCGTGTCGGTCACCAAAACCTGGCCAAAGAACTGATCCGCCACGAGTTTCATCAAGCGTTCCACACGGGTTTGATCCAATTTATCGAAAATATCATCAAGCAACAAGACAGGGGTTACTCCCAAATGCGCCTTCAACCATTCATATTGTGCTAATCGCATTGCGATAATGTATGATTTCTGCTGTCCTTGTGAGCCGAATTTTTTCACGGGATGTCCCTTGATTTCGAACACGAGATCGTCGCGATGCGTCCCAACATTTGTGAATCGGGTCTGTGCATCTTTTCGTTCCGAATCGATCAACAATTGATTGAAATCGCCTTCATTCAGCTGCGAACGATACGTCAAACTCACCAATTCGCTTTGGTTGCCAATGGCGTCATAATGCTTTTGAAAAATCGGAATAAAGGACATCAAAAATTCTTTTCTTCTCTCAAAAATTCGGTATCCAGTTTGCACGAGCTGAAGGTTCCATACATCAATGGATTCGCGGTCAAACAGTCGATGTTCAGCCATGTTTTTCAATAGCGCATTCCGCTGTAAAAGTACTTTTGAATACTTCTGAATGTCATCCAAATAGTTGCGGTCAAATTGCGAAATGATGCCATCCATCCACTTTCTTCGCACCTCACTCCCTTCCGAAATCAAATCGCGATCGTAGGGTGAAATCATCACCGCTGGAAACTGACCGATATGGTCCGCCAAGCGTTCGTATTCTTTCTTGTTTCTTCGAAAAACCTTGGAAGCTCCATGTTTTACCGCACAATGAATATTGACTACACTGTCGTTTTTGAGCCAATCTCCTTGAATCACAAAAAAAGGTTGGTCGAAGCGAATGTTCTGCCGATCCAACACATTCATGTACGATTTACACATACTCAGGTAATGAACCGCATCAAGAATATTCGTTTTACCAGCACCGTTTTTCCCAACAAAACAATTGATCCCCTCAGAAAGCGAAATTTCCGCTTCTTCGTAGTTCTTGTAATTGACCAAATGAAGGTTTTGTAAGTGCATCCGAACAAAATTAGCTGAAATCCTGCATAATCGTCATTCCGTGTTACTTTTATCAAAAAAAAAACTATTTTTGCGCAGCTTAAATTATTACAATGTTAGAAGATATCACAGGACAAGAGTTAAAGAGACAATTCAAAACGAATAAGGTATTGAGATACGTCACCGTGGGTGTTGGGATTTTAGTGATTGGAATTTTGGGATACTTTCTTTACCGTCAGTTTGTTTGGAAACCTGCGAACGAAAAATCGAAATCAGCTTATTGGGAAGGTTTGAACTATGCAACGAAGGATTCAACCAATATGTCTATTGATTTACTTCGTAGCAACGTAAAAAAATACGATGGTAAAGTCGGAGGTGAAGTTGCTCAATTTGTTCTTGGACGTCAGTTAATGGCAATCAAAGACTACAAAGGTGCTTTAAAAGAATTGGAAGGTGTGGATGTTGAAGATACCTACGTTTCGATTTTTGCCGTTGGCCTTCAAGCAGATTGCCTCTCAGAAATGAAAAAATACGAGGACGCAGCAAACAAATATGTGGAAGCTGCTGACATGCTAGAAAATGACATGACAACTCCAATGTATTTAATGAAAGCTGGATTGTGTGCTGAAGAAATCAAAAACTTTGAAAAAGCAGCTGAGTTCTACCAACGAATTCAGGACGATTTCACCGATTATGCGCGTCAAAACCAAATCGAAAAATTCATTGCCCGAGCATCCGGACAAACTGCTGGAAAGAAATAAATAGAACTATGGCGACTATCAATCGCAATCTATCAGAATATAAAAAGGAAGAAATTCCAAACGGTGCCGATTTTAAAATCGGCATTGTTGTTTCAGAATGGAACGATCAAATCACACTTGGACTTTTGGAAGGTGCAAAAACAGCACTGATTGAAAACGGCGTCCGTGAAGAAAATATCGATATTCGTTTTGTGCCCGGTGCGTATGAACTTCCTCTCGGGAGTCAATTTTTCTGTGAAGCAGGAAAAGTAGATGGCGTCATCGCAATTGGTACGGTCATTCAGGGAGAAACCCGCCACTTCGATTTTGTGTGTGAAGGTGCAGCGCAAGGAATCAAAGACGTGAATTTGAAATACAATACACCCGTTGCTTTTTGTCTGTTGACGGACAACACACTCCAACAATCCATTGATCGATCGGGAGGAATCCACGGAAACAAAGGAATTGAATGCGCTATTGCGTGCATGAAAATGATCGCCCTCAAGCGCTCTTTCTAATCAAAACAAGCGATTATTATGACACTTATCAAGTCAATCTCTGGGATTCGTGGAACCATTGGAGGAACCGTAAACAATGGACTTACGCCCGTTGATGCCGTGAAATTTGCCGCTGCGTTTGGAACTTGGCTCAAGGAAAACAACCCAAACCAAGCCTTAACGGTTGTGGTTGGACGTGATGCACGCATTTCTGGGCAAATGATCTCAGACCTCGTGATCGCCACACTCGTCGGACTTGGCATTGATGTCGTGAACCTTGGACTGTCGACTACACCAACCGTTGAAGTCGCTGTGCCCCTCGAAAACGCGCATGGTGGGATCATTTTAACCGCAAGCCACAATCCCAAACAATGGAACGCGTTGAAACTCTTGAATCACTTGGGTGAATTCATTTCGGGTGACGACGGACTCCGAGTACTCGAAATTGCTGAACAGGAAGCATTTGACTTTGCAGAAGTCGACGACTTGGGAAAAGTAACGAACAACGATTCCTATTTGGAAAAACACATCCAAGCCATCCTTGATTTACCTTTGGTCGACAAAACAGCCATCGAAGCAGCGAATTTTTCTGTGGTAGTGGATGCTGTCAACTCAAGTGGTGGAATATTTGTTCCAGCCATGCTCGAAGCACTTGGTGTGAAACAGATCACAAAATTGTACTGCGATCCAACGGGCGAGTTTCCACACAATCCAGAACCCTTGCCAGAACATTTGACAGATTTGTCGGATAAAATCAAAGAAACGGGCGCTGACCTCGGTATAACAGTGGATCCTGATGTGGATCGCTTGGCATTCGTGTGCGAAGATGGAACCATGTTTGGTGAAGAATATACCTTGGTTGCCGTAGCTGATTATGTTCTCAGCAAAACGCCAGGAAGCACTGTTTCTAATTTATCCTCTACTCGTGCTTTGCGCGATGTTACCGAAGCACACGGCAACACTTATTTCGCGTCGGCCGTTGGCGAAGTCAATGTGGTCACGAAAATGAAAGCCGAAAACGCAGTTATTGGTGGCGAAGGCAACGGAGGAGTGATCTATCCAGAATTGCATTACGGGCGCGATTCATTGGTGGGCATTGCATTGTTTCTATCCCTTCTGGCACATAAGAAATTGAGCGTTTCTGCACTCAGAGATAGCTATCCGAAGTACATCATCTCGAAAAATAAAATTGAATTGACCCCCGAAATTGACGTGGACAACATCCTCGCTTCCATGGCAAAAAACTATGCCCACGAAGAAGTCGACACAACGGATGGCGTGAAAATTTACATCGGGAAAGAATGGGTACACCTGCGCAAAAGCAACACCGAACCCATCATTCGCATCTATTCAGAAAGCAAGGATTTGAAGGCGGCAAATGATTTAGCAGAAAAAATCATTCTAGAAATACGCTCCTTGATTTAATTAAGAATGGGAAAACTTAGGCAATTTCTTACATTCATTCAAAATGTCGGTGTCGAAGAGGCGGATCCCTTTCCCTTAATGCGAAGGAAGGCGTTTTTCAATTCAATTATGACACTTGGCGTTTTTGGATCTACGCTCCAAGCCATCACTGCATTCCAAGTAGACGCCTATGCCGTATGGTTTCATCTCAGTTGGGGCGTCTGTTGCATCTTATCGATCCTAGTACATCATTACTCGAATTTCACCTTTGCCCGTGTTGTAGCTTTCGTCCCAATCTTTGTTTTCGGTGCTATCGCCTCTGCAAGACTCGGTGCAGAATCACTCGCGCACGTCGGGTCGATCACCGTTATTATTGCTGTCTTCATTCTTTATGACATCAAAAAGGAATGGGGATGGATTCTCTTCTATTTCCTGCTCCAATTGGGCACAATTATTCTACCAGAATCAAATCTTATCAAGGCACCAAATGCCGATGATTTTATCACCACTGGATCTCGAACAATGACCTTGGTCTTTACAATGGTGTTCATCTCAATCGAATTTATCTTTTTTATCCGAATGAGCATGGTTAACGAACGAAATATGAATCAGCGCCTCAGGGATAAAAATTTAGAATTAAAGATGCGCAACAAAGAAAAGGACCTTTTGCTCAAGGAAATTCACCACCGCGTGAAAAACAACCTTCAAATAATATCTAGTTTGTTGCGCCTTCAATCCAATGACATTGATGACCCAAAATCGAAGGAAAAATTCACCAATTCCGTAAATCGAATTAAGTCCATCTCCAATCTTCACGAAGCGATTTACAAATCTGAAAATCTCTTCAGAATTGATCTCAATTCATACTTGAGCAATTTAACCGCCAACCTGGTCGAATCTTACTCCATTCAAAAAAAAATTAATTTATCGGTGAACTCCGAGCTCATGAATGTCCAAAACGATTATATCATTCCGATTTCACTCATTCTGAACGAAATGATTTCGAATTCACTCAAACATGGCTTTTCTGAAACCGATGAATGCCAAATATCTGTAGAAATTTCAAGGGTCGGATCAACGGAATACCGATTGAACTATATGGATAATGGACGCTGGGTTCAACCGAAAAAAGAGGGATTCGGAACCGAATTAATTCAATCACTCACGGAGCAATTAAATGGACGAATTGAACGAGGACCAGACGAGCACAAAACTGAATATGTCATCCTATTTGAGGTAAACGTTTCTGACCGCATTTAATATTCCTCTAGATCATAAATCACTGGGTTTTCTAATACTTACATCTCTCACAAGATATTCTAATGATACGCTTACGTGTCATCATGAAAATTTGAACGTATCTTAGCTGCGTCTGTACAGACCATAAATTTACATAAAATGAAACTCATTCTCACACTATTAGCAGTATTCGTTGTTGCAACAGGACTCACTGCTCAAACGGAAAAAATTGTTCCATCGACCATTTCAAAAGTAACTGTGTACTCCCAAGGAGCGCAAGTCTTTGAAACCTCCAACTATTCCATTGGAAAAGGAATCACAAAAGTGATCATCGAAGGAGTAAGTCCAACCATTGATGCCAATAGCCTTCAAGTGAAAGCAACAGGTGCGGTGATCCTGCTCGATTCCAAGTACAGCATTTACTATCCAAAACCGGAAGAAGTTACACTGGAAGGACTTCCTCTCAAAGTACGCAACAGCATCAAAGCATTGGAAGACTCAATAGAAGTCGTCAATTACGGAATACGCACGATTCAGGACGAAATGGATCTACTCAATTCAACGCGATCAATTCTTGCTAACAACGGAGCGATTCGTGGACAGGGGAAAGTAAACGACTCTATTCAGCTCTTGAAAGAAGCCATCGAGTACTACAATACCAAAATGTCGGAAATCAACCTCCGTCTTCAAAAATTGAACCGCTCCAAAAGCGATCAGGCAAAAATTCTAACCAAAATGAATGAGCGATTGATCGCACTTCTAAATCATCAATCCAGCCTAGGTGGCGATCAGAAACCACTTGGACCTGTTCACCGAATTACGGTCACCCTTTCCGCAGAAGATCTTGCAAAAGGACGCTTAGATATCTCCTACCTCGTCTCTCAAGCTGGTTGGATTCCAATTTACGATCTTCGAAGCGAACTAGGAGCAGGCAGCATCAACCTCAGCTACAAAGCACAAGTATTTCAAAACACCGGCGTAGATTGGAACGACGTTCGATTGAACATTTCCACCAACAACCCCTACCAAAACAAAACGAAACCGACCTTGCATCCGTGGTACATAGACTACAATTACTATGCGCAGCAGAAGCAAACCGAAAGCCTTCGAAGAGATGAAGATAAATCTAGGATGTTGTATGACGCTCCTGGGAGCCAGATGGCATATGGCGGCGCAATTGAACTAGACATGGATGCGGGTTACTCCGATCAATTTGTTCAGGTAATCGAGCACATGATCTCAGCCGAATTCCAAATTGACTTGCCCTATTCTATCAAATCGAACAACGAACAACACATCGTTTTGGTCAAAAATGTGGACCTGAAAGCAGATTTCAACTACTACGCAGTGCCAAAATACGACAATGGAGTTTACCTCGTGGCACAACTTTCAAAACTGGACGAATTGCAACTGGTTCCTGCCAAAGCAAACATCTTCTTTGATGGAAGCTACGTGGGTGAAACCTTCCTCGATCCAACTACAATGGAAGATACACTTCAGTTGAGCCTTGGGAAAGATCCGAACATTATGGTGAAACGCACCTTGCAGAAAAAAGAATACAAAGAAAAAATCGTCGGAACAAAATTGGAGCGCATTTACGCGTATACAATTCAAACCAAGAATATGAAATCCACGAACATCGACTTGATTGTTCAAGATCAAATTCCGGTTACGCAAAATGCCGACATTGAAATTACCGTTCTGGAAGCGAGTAAAGGAACCGTTGAACCCCTCACTGGAAAAATTGAATGGCGCATTCCACTCAAAGCTGGGACAGAAAAAGAAATCATTTTGAAATATAAAATTCTGTCAGACAAAGACAAAAACCTTCCTATACTTTAATAGAACTCACACTCATAAAAGCCCGTTTTCTTAGGATAGCGGGCTTTTCTATTTTATCGAAGCAACAGGCATACGAATAGGACAATATTTGTAACTTTGAGATAATGAAAAAATTCGACATCCCCATTCATTATAGCTCGCCGATCATTTCAAAAGTGAAAGCGAAACGCAAACTGGAAGACCCTCGAAAAAAGGACTTCTCTCCCACCCTGCTCAATTTTGGGAATGTTACATTCGTGATCAGTCGCCACTTTGGATTCTGCTACGGTGTAGAAAATGCGATCGAAAAATCGTACAGTGCGATCAACGAAAATCCGGGTAAACGCATATTTCTTTTGAGTCAAATGATCCACAACCCAGCGGTGAACAACGACCTGCTGAGTCAAGGAATTCGATTCATTCAAGATACGGACGGAACACAACTCATTCCATGGGATGAAATTACCCAAGAAGACATCGTGATCATCCCAGCATTCGGAACCACCGTTGAAACAGAAGCATTGCTGACACAAAAAGGAATCGACACTCTGAGCTATAACACGACCTGTCCATTCGTGGAAAAAGTGTGGAACCGCTCCGCAAAATTGGGAGAATTGGAGCATACCATTATCATTCACGGTAAGCACAAGCACGAAGAAACAAAAGCAACTTTTTCGCATAGCAAAGAAAACGCGCCAGCAATGGTGGTTAAGGACTTGCACGAAGCGCAGTACCTCGCTAAATTCATTCTGGGCGAGATTTCTAAAGCCGACTTCATGTCCTATTTTGAAGGGAAGTTATCCACGAATTTTGATCCTGAAAAAGACTTGAACCGCATTGGTGTGGTCAACCAAACGACAATGCTCGCCACAGAAACGCAGGCGATTGCGGATTTCTTGCGCGAAACAATGATCCAAAAATATGGGTTGGAATCCATCAAAGAACACATTTCAGACAACCGTGACACGCTCTGCTACGCAACGAACGACAACCAATCCGCAACCCTCGAATTGCTCAACACATCCGCCGATTTAGCCATTGTAGTGGGTGGTTACAACAGCAGTAACACGCAACACCTTGTTGAATTATTGGACCCGAAATTTCCAACGTTTTTCATCAAAGACGCGAGCGAGATTGTGTCAAAAACGGAAATAAACGCGTTCAATCTGCACGCAAAAAAACTAGAAAAGGACACTAAATTCTTGCCTGAAAAAGAACACACGACCATCATTATTACATCAGGTGCAAGTTGTCCAGATTCTGCTGTGGATGCTGTTATTCAGCGCATTTTGGAACTCAAAGAAGCACCTATCTCTATAGATCAACTCGCATTTTAATGGAACGCTTCATCAATATATTAATTATTGAAAGCGATCGAAAACTTCGCGTCGGGCTCAAAGAAATGCTGACGGGAAGCGGAAACAACGTCCTCTTGGCTGATTCGCTGGAACATGCCTACCCCGTCTTGGAAAAAAAGGAAGTGGGAATTGTGCTCATCGACATCGAGGATTCCGAAAACAGCATTGAAGAATTAACCACGATCAGTAAGACCAACGGATTCCAGCACCAATACATCATTTTGATTACCAAAGATGATAGCTCTGCAACAAAATTGGTCAAAGGCATCAAGCAAGGTGCAGTGGATTACATATCCGCTCCTTTCAATCCAAACTTGATTAGAAGTAAGATTGAAGTCTACAAATCACTCTTTTATAAAGATCAGCGAATTGGGCAACTGCTCACCAATATTTTTCCAAAATCCATCCTAGGTGAATTGGGGCATACGGGTAAATTTTCCCCAAAACGCGTTCAGAATGGCGTAGTATTGTTCACCGATTTTGTGGATTTTTCCTCCAAGGCTAAAAGCATCAGTCCCCTTGGATTGATCAAACGACTTGAGCATTATTTCACGAAATTCGACAGCATCATCGAGAAATACAACCTCGAAAAAATCAAAACCATTGGAGACGCGTATATGGCGCTGGCGGGTGTGACTGAAAATGAGCCACGCCCAGCGGTTCGAGCGTGTTTGGCAGCTATTGAAATTCGGGATTTCATGCGCAACGAACGCGACATCGCCATTGCACTACGACAAGATTTTTGGGAAATTCGAATTGGTTTACACATGGGACCGCTCGTGGCTGGAATCATCGGATCCACCAAATTTAGTTTCGACGTTTGGGGCGATACGGTAAATATTGCTTCACGTGCTGAAGAAGTATCCAAAAGTGGGAATATCACGATCACCTCAAACATAGCTGACGGTATTGGAGCCTATTTCGAAACCATTCCACGCGGAAAAATTGACATCCATAAACGTGGTGGAAGCATCGAAATGTTCTACCTCTCAAAAATTAAAAATCAACACTCGATGGATGGAAATGGACTTTATCCATCTGCCAAACTGAGAACAGGATGCGGACTCAATTCAATGGATTTTGAGCAAATGCGCGATACCATTCTTTCACGGCTCAGATCGCTACTTCCGGAAACAGTGATCTATCATGACGTTCCGCACACCATCAATGTCGAAAAAGCTGCAATGCGTTATGCCAAACTAGAAGGTGTTGATCCCGTTTCAATCCTATTGATTCGAACCGCTGTCATGTTTCACGACGCGGGTTATATCTACCGAAATAGGAACAACGAAGACTTCGCGATCAACATGGCAAAATCCATGCTGCCAACATTTGGATACACTGAAATTCAAATAGAAATTATTGAAAAAATCATTGAATCCACAAAATCAAGTGTTGAACCACGCAACCTACTTGAAGAAATTATGTGCGATGCCGACCATGATTATTTGGGGAGACCTGACTACTACGCCATTGCGAATAAGCTTCGGCAAGAATATGAAAATGAAGGTCACATATTGACCGAAAAGGAATGGATCAACTTTCAGTTGGAATTCCTTGAAAACAGGCACCGTTTTTACACCGAAACAGCACAAAACATTCGAAATATTGGCAAGATCGCTCGGATCCGTGAGCTCCGTGCAAAACTCATACAAATTGAAGAAAACCAGGCATGAAAATATACACTAAAAAAGGGGATCAAGGAACAACGCAACTCATTGGAGGTACGCGTGTACCGAAAAGTTCATTGCGCATCGAAGCTTATGGAACGGTCGATGAACTCAATTCTTATATTGGATTAATACGCGATCAACCGATATCACAACACGTTGTTGAGCAATTGCTCGAAATTCAGGATAGACTTTTCACCTTGGGCTCACAACTCGCAGTGGACCCTGGAGCATCCACGATGAAACTCCCTGAGATTTTTTTAAAAGACGTTGAGCTCCTCGAAGCATGGATCGATACAATGGATGCGACGCTAGAACCGATGCGCAGTTTTGTGTTGCCTGGAGGACATCCAACCGTCTCCTTTTGCCACATCGCACGTTGTGTTTGCCGTCGCGCAGAACGAATAACGGTAGACGTGAATGCACATCAAGAACTTGATCCGATCATTTTGACATACCTCAATCGATTGAGTGACTACTTATTCGTCTTAAGTAGAAAATTGAGTAGCGATTTGGGTGCAACGGAGCATCCATGGGTTGCAAGAATGTGAGAAATTCGAATGGATTAGTCAAAAACCTAAAAATTCATGGACAATTCACAACTTTAAAGTAAAGTTTATCGGAAATTATTTGGATTATTTCAAAATAAAATTACTTTTGCGGCAATTAATAAATTAAATCAGAGGACTATGTATTGGACATTAGAATTAGCATCATATCTTGAAGACGCTCCTTGGCCAGCTGCTAAAGACGAATTGATAGATTTCGCTATCCGAAATGGCGCGCCTCTTGAGGTGGTTGAAAATCTTCAAGCGCTTGAAGATGAGGGTGATGTTTATGAGAATATCGAAGAAATTTGGCCAGATTATCCGTCGCGAGAAGATTTTCTTTTCAACGAAGACGAGTACTAGATAAGCACCATTTTACCGATTTCCCGTCAAGGTTGTAGTTTCAACGTTGACGGGATTTTTTTTTACCTATCTTGGTAGTATGAATTTTCTCGGTCACCTCTACTTTTCCAATAACGATCACGAATTGATGTATGCCAATCTCTTTGGAGATTTTGTACGCGGTAAAGATCTATCCCACTTCCCACCAAAAGTCGAAGAAGGAATTCAATTACACCGAATGATTGATCATTACATAGACCATCATCCCGCCGTGCTCGAATTGCTTCACCAATTGTATGAACCCTTACCAAAAGTCGCAGGAATCGCCGTGGATTTGTACTTCGATCACCTTCTTGCTAAGCATTGGGATCGGTATCACAAACAACCGCTCGATGAATTCATCGATGAATTTTACGCGGCTAAAATCGAACATAAAGCACACTATTCCCCACAATTCATGTACATGATTGATCGCATGAAAGCAAAAAATTGGCTCTATCAGTACCAATTCGAACATGGGCTAATGAAGGCTTGCCAAGGAGTTTCATCGCGAATTTCCTTTCCGAATGTACTAAATACTGCGCACCGGGTATTCAAAACCTACGAAAGTGCTGTGGAAACATCCTTCAACCAATTTATGGCAGACGCCATTCCGCACCATGCTGACTATTTGAACCGTTTGAACGACTGAAAATTGGAATTCTGAAAAGCCAATTGTTATTAACAACGACAATTCGTAACGGAAAAATCGGTAAATTGTATCGTTAATCTCGAAACCGAGTACTATAAGAATGATAGACAAAGTGCGCTATATTGGTGTTTTGATTGCCGTGATTTTCCTTTCGCACGCATGTGTTATGGAATCGGCATCCAATGGCGAAACCTTTGACAGACACAGTGTTAGAAGCGATTTGCCCGAAATATTAAGAGCGGGTAAATTAACCGTTCTGATCGAAAATAGCTCCACGTCCTATTTCATTTACAAGGAGAAAAAAATGGGCTTCGAGTATGAACTTCTTAAGCTCTTTGCTGAAGAAATTGGTGTTCGCTTGGAAGTGAAGGTTGTTCATAACCTTGACAATATCATCGACATGGTGGATCGCGGAGAAGGTGATTTGATCGCATGCAATTATACAATCACAAAAGATCGAAACCGTCAAGTCAGTTTCTCTGAACATTTTTTACAAGCTCGCCAGGTGTTGATACAACGTAAGCCTGATGGTTGGGAAGACATGGAGGAAGAAGAATTGCGCGAAGGATTGATAACAAGCGCCGAAGAACTCGCTGGTAAATCCATACACGTTTGGAAAAATTCAAGTTATTATCAACGACTTGAACACCTCCAAGAAGAAATTGGCGACACCATTCATATTGAACCCGTCAAAGGGAACGTGAGTGGCGAAGAATTGGTTGAAATGGTTGCGGAGGGCTTGATTGACTACACCGTAATTGAAGACAATGTAGCAAAAATCAACACTGACTTTTTCGCGAACTTGGATGCTTCACTGGCTCTTTCTGTCAACCAAAAAATGGCATTTGGAATGCGGAAATCGAGTCACTTACTCAAGGCAAAACTGGACGATTGGTTACTTAAATTCAAAAAGAAAGGGGTTTTTTCACACATTTATCGTCGCTATTTCGAAACCAAATATGTTGGTTTTGAAGAGACAGAACAAAGTTTCGTAGCGCTTGACGGAACCCACATTTCAGAATTTGATGATTTCTTCCGAGAGGCCGGAAAAAAATCGGGATGGGATTGGCGTATGCTTTCTGCAATTGCCTACCAAGAATCGAAATTCAATCCGAAAGCACAGGCCTTTGGAGGAGCTTATGGCATGATGCAATTCATGCCAAACACAGGTCCGAAATTTGGCGTTTTCCCCGATTCCGATCCACTTACTCAAATCATGGGGGGTGCGATGAAATTGCAAGCAGATGAAAAATCCTGGAGCATGGTGAAAGATCCCTTGCAACGCAAAAAATTCGCATTGGCTTCCTATAATTCTGGTCGTGGGCACATTCTCGATGCGCAACGATTGGCCACTAAACACGGGTTGAATCCGAACAAGTGGGATGATAATGTGGAAACCATGATGTTGAACCTTTCCAAACAGGAATACTACCAAGACGAAGTGGTGAAACACGGGATGGTGCGAAGCAAAACAACCTACAATTATGTGCGCGAAGTCATGGAGCGGTACACTGAGTGGGCAGAAATCTATCCCTAACATTTCCGAATAATGTTACCTTTGGGGATCAAACACATCATCGTCATATCTGGTCCAACAGCAAGCGGAAAAACTGCCCTAAGCGTTGCACTCGCGCAACACCTGAAAACCTGTATCCTATCTTCGGATTCTCGCCAATTTTACCGTGAAATTTCCATCGGAACGGCCAAGCCAAGCGCCGAAGAAATGGATGGAATACCCCACTATTTCATCGATTCTCATTCCTTGGCAGACGAGGTGACAGCAGCGCAATTTGAACGTGAAGGACTTTTGCTTTTGGATGAACTTTTCCGTCAATACGATGTGGTGATACTCACCGGCGGATCTGGTATGTTTGTAGACGCGCTCTGCGATGGATTGGATGAAATACCCACATCAAAAAGCCTTCGAAACGAACTTCAAACCCTTGTAGAGAATGGAAAATTGGATGAATTACTGGTTGAATTGAAAGAGCACGATCCTGTGTATTACAACCAAGTTGACCGAAAAAATCCAGTGCGCATCGTTCGAGCAATTGAAGTGATTCGACTCACAGGAAAACCCTATTCAACCTTGCGCACGGCATCCCCGAAAAAACGACCGTTCCACGTACACCGTTTTGTGATTGAGCACGAGCGAACGAAGCTCTATGACCGCATCAATCAACGCGTGCACCTGATGATGGAAAATGGACTTCTTGAAGAAGTGAAATCCATACAACACCTGCGCGGATTGAGCTCAATGAACACCGTTGGCTATTCCGAACTGTTCGATTTTTTGGATGGAAAAACAACCCTTGACGAAGCCATTTCCTTGATTCAACAAAATTCGAGACGTTATGCGAAACGACAACTCACTTGGCTGAAGCGAAATCCTGACGCCTACTGGATTCCATTTACCACCACCGATGGAATGCTTCAGCAGATTGTCGAAAAATTAGCGTCACATTCAATCTTGGAATGATTCTTGAAATTACCTTTAAAAAACCAACAAATGAACATTATACTTGATCGACTTATGCCCGTCCCACTTGCCTCGATTCAACACGGATCGACCTCCATTTGGGGCAACCATGTAACGTTGGAGGAAGGAAAGCGGATCTTACTGAATGCATCCAGCGGAAAAGGGAAGACAACGTTTACCACAACCATTCTCGGTCTACGCCAAGATTATTCAGGTGAAATTTGCTACGGTGATCGAAACATTAAAACCTTTTCCACCGACGATTGGACCGAAATTCGTGTAAACAAAATCTCAGTTGTATTTCAGGATTTACAACTTTTCCCAAAATTGACAGTGGCCGAAAATTTACTCCTCAAAAACAGTTTGACCAATGTTTTTTCTGAATCGGAAATCAAGCAATTGCTCGAACGTTTGGAAATTGACAACAAATGGCAGCAAGAATGCGGTCTTCTTTCAATGGGGCAGCAACAACGCGTAGCCATCATTCGCGCAATGGTGCAGCCATTTGAGTGGTTAATCATGGATGAGCCATTTTCTCACCTTGATGTTGAAAACGCGAAACGCTCAATGGAAATCATTCACGAACGCACCACAGCCCAAAACGCCGGGTTTGTTCTCACAACCTTGGGTGATAGTCACGGTTATTCATACGAACACGAATTATTCTTATAG
>JBFYPU010000224.1:0-15394 GCA_041303175.1 Crocinitomicaceae bacterium
GCGCACCCGGAGCTGGACAAATTTACAATCACCTTGCCATGCCGAAAGGTCAAAAAAAGGCTTATTGGAAAGTTCCCCTCATTTATGCTGGATTAGGAACTTCTACGTTTTTTCTTGTACGCAATCAAATCGAGCAGAAGCAACTCAAAACTGAGTACACGAACCGTGAGAATCCACTATACGTTCCTGGAACGGATTTTCCTGATTACAAGAATTATGATGATCCAGGAATTTTAACCCTCTACAACCAATACATCAACTGGCGCGATTTATCCATCCTAGCGGTTGGAGCAGTCTATTTCCTTCAAATTGTAGACGCCGGAGTCGAAGCGCATTTCGTGTCATTCGATGTGTCTGAAGATTTGTCTTTAAGCGTTGAACCCGTTTTTTTATACGCGCGAGCACCTGGACTGAGATTATCTCTTAATTTTCATTAATTTCCTTGTGCAATCTGCCTAAACAGTTATTTTTGTTTGAATTCAACATCTATGAGATTAGCACTAATTGGTTACGGGAAAATGGGGAAGATCATTGAGGAAGTGGCTATTTCCCGTGGACACACCATTACAGGTAAAGCCTCTAGTCAAAAACCAATTGAAACCGTAGATTTTAATCAGGTGGATGTTGCGATCGAGTTCACCTCACCAAGTTTCGCGGTTAAGCATATTGAATACTGCGTTTCACACAACACTCCTCTTGTGGTGGGTACAACTGCATGGAACGATCAACTACCCCATGTGAAACAATTTGTAACCGAACAAAATGGTTCTCTGCTCTACTCGTCAAATTTTAGCATTGGAGTAAATATCTTTTTTGACATCAACCGTCGACTTGCGCGATTGATGGCAGAATATCCAGAGTATACACCACGCTTGGATGAAACGCACCACGTGCACAAGTTGGACGCGCCAAGTGGCACTGCGGTTTCACTTGCGAATGATATTATGGTTGAAAATGAGCAGATTTCATCTTGGACGCTTGGGGAAGGAAAACCTCCGCATGCCCGCGAAGGACAATTGGCTGTTACATCGTATCGAATTCCTGACGTACCAGGAACACATGTGGTTACGTACGAATCAACAATTGACACACTACAAATATCACATACCGCACACAATCGTGAAGGTTTCGCACTCGGCGCAGTGATTGCCGCAGAGTGGATTCATGGAAAAAAGGGAATCTTCACCATGCAAGATGTGATTAAATTTTAAGCAATGAACATACTTTATTTTTACCTCTTTTTACTCGCCCATCCATATCTAGCTATGTGGTGGAAAAGCTTTGAACAAGCTGATCGAAAATCGTGGGAAGCGCTGGTGCCGATCTACAACTATTATGTGGCGTTTAAAATTGGTGCGAAAAAACCGTTTTGGTGTTTGTTGTTGATTTTCCCCGCAATTCACTTGGTTATGTGGTCGGTCGCCAATGTATCCTACATCCGACGATTTGGATATTTCAGTTTGGTGGACACGCTTCAAGGGATTTTCTTCCCTTATATTATTATGTATAAAATTGCGCAATCCAAGGATAAAGTATTGCCTGAAACGAATTGGGCAAACAGCGCAGAAATAGGTCGTCGTGAATGGGGTGACCACTTAGTATTATTCTTGTGCCTGCCTGTGCTCGGTCATGTGATCGCTCTTGGGATTGCGGCAGTAACGCGCCAGGAACCAGGGAAAAAATCAAAAGTAAAAGAATGGGGAGACGCGATTCTCTTTGCATTAGTAGCTGCAAGCATCATACGTGTATATGTGTTTGAGCCGTTCCAAATCCCTACGGGTTCGATGGAAAAAACTTTGCTTGTTGGCGATTTCTTGTTCGTGAATAAACTAGCATATGGTCCAAAAGTACCTGTTACGCCACTCTCCTATCCTTTGGTACACAACACTGTTCCATGGGTAAACATCAAATCATATGTAGGTTGGGAAACGTCTGATTATGTACGCTTGCCCGGTTTTACTCAAATTAAACGCTACGATGTCGTCGTTTTCAATTATCCTTCGGGAGATACTGCCGTCTACGATCCACGGATGCCAAACGGTCTGATGGGACACGATTATCACGATATTTTGCTTTTCGAGGCGTACAACATTTACCGAAACGATTCAAAAAACAACAGCGAACTAGCCCGTTACCAAAATTTTTATTCGGATAGTATCACGAAAGTCAACAGCCGATTGTCCGACAGTTTAAAAATTCCGATCGCGGAGGCTTCCAATCTCGCTCAAAATTTCTTCAACAAACAATACCTTGAAACGATTGAACTTTGGAAAGGCAAAGCCCGAGCGTATTTGAGTAGTGGATTGGCGCATGATCGATCGCAACAAGGAATGCCGGAAATTCAGCATTATGGACTGATTCCACGGCCTGTTGATAAACGCGAAAATTACATCAAACGATGTGTGGGCGTCCCTGGTGACTGGCTAGAAGTGGTTGACTCTAAGCTTTTTGTAAACGGTAAGGCTGCTCCAATTTTCCCCAATCAAAACCTGAAATACAACGTCTATACTGACAGTAAATTGGACGGTGTTTTCATGGAGAAAATTGGAATGGAACTTAAGCGAGGTGATTATAGAATAGCGCAACCTGGCGAAATTGAAAAACCACTCTATCCCAACCGCAAATTTTTCTACGTGTTATTGGCTACTGCGAGTCAATTGAAAAAAATCAAAGCGCACCATCCAAAGGCAGAAATTGAGACGTTTCGCCTCAAACGTAAATCGTCTGATCCTGCCTACAAAATGACGTATGCAGATTACATCGATAACATGAATCGTTATCCGAAAGATCCGTACATAGAAAATACAATGTCGGATTTCGGTAAGTTCCGCGTTCCTCAAAAGGGAATGAAAATCTCATTGACAAAAGAAAATTTGGCGTGGTATCGTCGAGTTATCACCGCATATGAACGTCATAATCTGGAAGTTAAAAAGAATGGAACCATTTTGATTGATGGAAAAAAGGCCACAACA
Source organism: Crocinitomicaceae bacterium (assembly GCA_041303175.1). Taxonomy (GTDB): domain Bacteria; phylum Bacteroidota; class Bacteroidia; order Flavobacteriales_D; family Crocinitomicaceae; genus UBA4466. Next base: position 2,973 of record JBFYPU010000224.1, read on the forward strand.
TACACCTTTGCCATGAATTATTACTGGATGATGGGAGACAACCGCTACAACTCAGTTGATTCGCGCGTTTGGGGATTCGTTCCAGAGGATCATATTGTGGGTAAAGCATCCATGGTTTGGTTTTCGCGAAATCCGTATGGTGGAATTCGCTGGGATCGCTTGTTCACCGGAATCAAATAATGAACGTTTTTCCGGCTACCTATTTTGGCAGTATCGATTATTTCAAGGCAATTGCACGTCACTCGCACATAATCTTAGAGGCGAAGGAACATTTTCCAAAGCAATCCTTCCGAAATCGATGTGATATTCTGTCCGCTAATGGAATCTTATCGCTTTCTATTCCTGTGGAACGACCAAATGGCTCGAAGACCTCAATGGACGAAGTGCTGATTCCAAACGCTGAAAATTGGCGTGCCCGTCATTGGAGATCCGTAAAAAGCGCCTATCAATCTGCTCCATACTTCGATTATTATGGAATGGAAGTAGAAGAACTCATCATGAATTCAGAAAACAACTTACTCAACTTCAATGCGCAGATACTTGAACGTGCGATTTCTTGGTTGGATTTAGAAATAACTGTCGAACCTAGCACAGAATTTCATTCACCTATCGACAACGACCCGCGTGACATTTTTGGACGAAAAGGCAGTACACAGCCCTTTGAAATTGCACCATATATCCAGGTGTTTAGTGGCGAAGAAAGTTTTAAAACGAGTCTATCCATTCTTGATCCAATTATGTGTATTGGCCCAATGGCGCGAAATTTAATTGTACAGAAACACTAAATTGATCTGAACCGCCGTATAAATTCTACCTTTGTATAAAAACGACACAATGAAATTCATTTTCTTTTTTACAACTCTCCTTCTTGGTTCAGTATTAAATGCACAAACTGAGCGCGTGATCGCCTTCTACAATGTGGAGAATTTGTTCGACACGACGAACGATACAACCATCAACGACGAAGAATTTCTTCCAGAAGGAGCGAAAAACTGGACACTTGAACGTTACCACGAAAAAATCAAACACATCAATCAAGTGGTTGATAGTCTAGGAGTTCCACTCCTATTTGGGATGTGCGAAATCGAAAATAAGGCGGTTGTTCAGGACGTTGTGGATTTCGGCTCTATGAAAAATACACACGCTGTTGTTCACTATGAATCCTTGGATTTACGTGGAATTGACAATGCACTCATTTATGACAAAACAGTGTTAACCTTTGTGCAATCGGGCATCATTCGCTTCGATATGCCTGCGCCAGATTCTCCCTCACGGGACATTGTCTGGGCAAAATTTTCTCACGGAAAAGATACCATTATGGCACTGGTAAACCATTGGCCCAGCAGAAGCGGCGGTCAAGTAGAATCTGAACCCAAACGTTTGATTGCGTCCATCGCTGCCATCACATTTATCGATTCAGTGCTCGCGGCAAATAAAAAAATGAAAATTGTGTTCATGGGCGATTTAAACGATACGCCCGAAGACAGATCGGCATCGCTTATCGCGGAATCCTTGACCCCGATGATTACGCCCGCATCTGGACAATTTGGAGGATCACACAGTTACAACAACCATTGGGACATTTTGGATCACATTCTAGTCTCCAAGGCTTTTTTGAAAAAAGGAGCAAAAGTGAAAAAGAAATCAGGCACCATTTACAGTCCTACTTTTTTATTGAGCGAATACAAAGGAAATATTGTTCCTAACCGTACGTATGGCGGAAGTAAATACCTAGGCGGTTATTCGGATCACATGCCCGTATTTATTCGGGTGAAGATCTAATGTAAACTTAGGGACGTACTTCTACGGTAGTCGGTAAATTGACCTTTCCAGTACCAAAATCATACGGCAAACGCTCTTTCCAGAGGTGTTTTTTGTCGATCGACTCAAATTCACGGTAAACGTAAAACACATAGTTGCCGTTGATTTCAATTTTATCCGAATAGCGTTTGTCCAAACGAACGTATTCATTGATTTCACCCGTTTGTGTATCTACCCAGCCAATGTAGGCATAGCCGGCACGTTCGTAAATCGCGTAAATTTCGCCCGTTATTCTGTCTTGAATCAACTGCTTTTTCCAGCCCGTTTGCTTGGGTTGATAGTGATGGTAAATGCCTATACTATCGAGTTTATTACCTGACGAGCTGAACGTGAACAGTTTATCCTTGTAATAATCGAACACAAAAAGTGAATCATTTCGGTGAAAAAGTGGTGCGTATAATTCCTTGTAATAAATACTTTGTGTAAAATAATTCGCGCCTACCCATACCTCCGCGTCAATTCCAGTTTGAATTTCTTTGTTTTTCGCCCACAATTTGGTTCGCACATCCATCCACTTGTATTCGGCACGATAGAGTTCCATCATCAACTCATCCTCGATTCCAATAATTTTTAGGTACGTGGAATCCAATTGGTCGTATGCGAAATATTCAAAAGCTGGATAATCTGGGTTAAAGGTGGAAAAATAAAGTTTCGTCACATTTGTGTCCACAATTGGCGCAACATACTTCACGAAATATTCTTTTTCTAAGCTAGATATTCCAATTTTGTTGCCGTTCACGTGAATCCCAAACACATTTTCTTCACACACCACATGTGGATTTCCGCGGTAATCCCTTACGAGATTTGTTGCTACACCCGGCACACCAAACGTACTGATCACCCGTTCGCCATCGTAGAGAAGCAATTCACTTCCCTTGTTCAAGCGTTTTGAATAGGTCAAGAGTACCAAGCGACCATCCGGCAACACCTCAAAATCTTGCACGTGAAGTCGACTAGACTTGTAGACAATTTGTGGTATCCCTGGTGCGGTTACGGTAGTTGGATCCAGTAATTGAACGCGAACAAACTCCATCTTCACTTCAAAGAAAATGGAATCATCAACGTATCCTTTACCAATTTTCAATTCCTTCACTGCTGGGTTGTATGAATAGTGTTTGAACGAAGCAGCAATCGTGATTCCCTTCGGCGCTTTCAGTGTGATTTGACCTTTCGAGCGGGATTCAGTGAGCCACGTTTCACCATTCGCTTCAAATGTACCCATCACATTTTGAATGGGATCAGCGGATTTATTATCCAACAATTGAATGACAACCACAACAGAATCCTGTGCGAGGGGCGCTTGCGTTGTGCAAAGAAAGATGAAAGCTATGAGAATGTACTTAACCATATACAGTCAGATGCGAAAATTGTTCCAATTCCATAAAAAAAAACCTCCTATTTATCGCGAGACAAACAGGAGGGCTTTCAAGACCTAGAAAGAGGCGAAATTATGCGCCTACATTCATATTATCCAAAACGCTCATTACATTGCGCACTGCATCAGCAGATTCAGCCAACAATGCTTTTTCATCTTCGTTCAAATCCAACTCGATGATGCGTTCGATACCATTTTTACCAAGAACAACAGGTACACCAAGGTAGATATTGCTCATTCCATATTCCCCTTGCAACCAAGCGCAAACTGGGAAAATACGTTTTTGATCGCGAACGATTGCTTCAACCATTTGTGCAGCAGCAGCTCCAGGAGCATACCATGCAGAAGTACCAAGCAATTTCACGATTTCACCACCACCGAATTTTGTACGCTCGATGATTTCGTTCAATTTCTCTTCAGAAATCAATTCGGTAACAGGAATTCCACCAACTGTTGTGTAGCGTGGAAGTGGAACCATTGTATCACCGTGACCACCCATCAATACTGCCTGAATATCCTTTGGAGAAACATTCAATTCAGTTGCAAGGAATGCACGGTAACGCGCTGTATCCAACACACCTGCCATACCAAAAACGCGACTTGGATCAACTTTTGCAGTCAAGTATGCACAATAGGTCATTACGTCCAACGGATTGGAAACGATAATGATTTTAGCCTCTGGTGAATACTTCACGATGTTTTCAGTCACCATTTTTACGATTCCAGCATTCGTAGCGATTAAGTCATCACGCGACATTCCCGGTTTTCTTGGAAGTCCTGAAGTGATCACCACTACATCTGAATCAGCAGTTTTTGAATAATCATTTGTAGACCCGATTGTTCGAGAATCATACAAATTGATTGGTGAAGTTTGCCAAATATCCAATGCTTTACCCTCTGCAAAGCCTTCTTTGATATCTAGCAATACGATTTCATTCGCAATTTCTTTGTGAGCCAATACGTCTGCGCATGTTGCACCAACGTTTCCTGCTCCTACGACCGTTACTTTCATATGTATTTTTTTGTACTAAATTATTTAACCATTTCTAGTGCCATAAAATTAATACAATTGTTCTAAATTGACTTAATTTGTAACAAGTATTCGACGAGACGACGAATTTTAACCCTGAAGGCAACGCAATCGTAATATGTCCGTCTAATGATTGAAACAGTGTGGAGAATAAAGAGCATTTAAAGCGGATTATCAATGGCTGCCTCGAGAACGATCGGCGTTCACAGCAGGAATTGTTTCAGCTTTACTACGGCAAAATGTTGAGTGTCTGTATTCGTTACACGAACGACAGGGATTCAGCTGAAGAAGTTCTCCAGGAAGGTTTCATTAAGATCTTTGACAAATTAAAAGCGTTTAACTACGAGGGTTCATTTGAAGGATGGATGCGAAGAATCATGTCGAACACGGCAATTGATAGCATTCGGAAATCAAAGAAAGATCCTATTTTGACAGACAACGACGATGATTTTAAACTCGGAGCAGAAGACCCAATGGTGGAACTCGAAGACCTAGAATTCGTCGGATTGAAAGCAGAAATTGCAATGGAAGCCATTAATGAGCTCTCCCCTGCCTATAAATCCGTTTTCAACTTATATGTCTTCGAGGAATACACCCACAAAGAAATTGCTGAAATCCTAGGTATCAGCGAAGGAACGTCGAAATCAAATTTGTCAAAAGCAAAATTGAACTTGCAAAAAGCGTTAAAAGAAAAGTTCATGAATATTGAGTGATATGAAAGAACCGATAGAGGAATTATTTAAGAAAAGTTTGGAAGGACATCAAATGCCCTACAATCCAGACGCATGGGGAGCAATGAATGCACGCCTGGACGCAATTCGTCCTGTGGTGGCTCCACGTTCTTATTTACCGTATTATATTGCTGCCGCTGGAATTGGCATAGTAGCGATCACAAGCTATTTCGTCTTTACTGCTGGAACTCCAGATAAACAGTCGTCTGCGGCTTCAACAACACAAACTGAAAACACAACTCCCAACGGTTCACAGAACCAGACAATCAAACCTACAACTGGTAATCGTGCAAACCAAAAACAGAGTGCATCTGTGATCTCAAATCCTAACGAAACATCCATTTCATCGGTGAAGAGATTGCCGAATACTAGTCCTGCCAAATCAACTTCAAATCCATGGAAGAACAACGGCTCTGAAGTTGACGGTATTGGAGGGAACGGAATAACGAATAACAATTCAACCAATCCATTTAATGCTTACGATTCTGGTAATGGTCATAGTGGCGCTTGGGATTCAGGTGTCGTCGGAAATCCATCCGACATCGGTTCTACTCAAAAAATGATCATACCTACTCTTCCTTCTACATGTGTGAACGAAGAAGTGGTCATCAATAATACAAATGGACGCTCAATCTATGTATTTGATGCGCTAAATCGAGTTGTTGCCGAAATTCCTGCAAAAAAATCAATTACCTTCAAACCAACCGTAGTGGGAACATATGGACTCGGCTATACCGCTGGAGATGAAAAAGTTATTTCTACGCATTTTACGGTGAACCGCATTCCAGATGCCGATTTCACGGTCGATCTCTTCAATAAATTTGAAGATGGATTGCCGTCAACGCATGTTGAAGCAATCAGCGGACAAGGAACATATACATGGAAAGCAGGTCGACAAATAGCAAGCGGTCAAGAAGCGGATCTACATTTCTACAAAAAAGGAAGTGAAACAATAGAATTGACAGTATCGGACGGAAATTGTTCAGCAAGCACAGAAAAAACAATTCAAATCGAGGAAGATTACAACCTGATGGCTATGAATTCATTCACGCCAACCAGTGATCGACGTGAAAATCAAACCTTCATGCCGTATGCCTTGACACAACGCGATGTTAATTTTAAAATGATCATCCTTGATGGGATTGATGGTGGAATCGTGTTTGAAACGACTGACGCATCGCTGCCATGGGATGGAACGGATATGCGTTCTGGGTCACGTAGCTCTGAACCGAAAGCATACGTTTGGAAAGTTACTATTCTCAATCCAGCGACAAACGAACCGAACGAATACCGTGGAACGGTTATAAAGAATTAAAGATTAAACAGATTACTACTAGAAAGAGCTTTCATCTATTGGTGAAAGCTTTTTTTGTGCCAAGTTGATAGCGGGTTCAATGAATCCATCTATCCAGTGATCAATTCAAAAAAACCTCAGGATGCTTAGCTTTTAATTCCTTCACTCGTGCTTCCGTTGCTTGTTGATGTTTTACACTCTCTGCGGATTCGGGATGCAGACTTCTGTGAGCTCGTGCGAGATGGATCTGTCGAACCGTGTTTGAAATTTGATGAGTGGTAGGTGAAAAATAGGTTTCCTCAAAACGGTTCCAAACGTAGTGAACGGCTTCTTCCGTTGGATGAACGCGATCTTCCTTAAAAAATCGGTAATCGCGCAATTCGTCAATCACAATTTCGTAGGCAGGGAAATAATGCGCATCTGTGGATACAACCAGACGGTGAACCAACTCAATAAGTCGAGATTTGCTTTGATTGTTTTCGATCAGCCCATCTTTTTTATGGCGTACGGGGCTAACGGTAAAAATGATGTTCAATCCAGGATTAACCGTTTTGAGAGTCGAAATCAACGCATGCCAACGCTCCAACTCTTTATTTACGAAAGAAAGCTTTTTCTCAAAAAAACTTCCTGGCATTTTATGACAATTTGCAACCATGCCATGTGCATTCATTGCTGAGGATGCATCCGAAGTGATCAATTCATAACCCCATGCAGTCCCGAATGTAATGAGCAAACATTTCGCGGACAGCAAATAATCCGCAAATAGTGCACGATGCTCCTCAAATTTCGCGCGCACTTCAGCTTCAGATTTACCAAAAATTACGTTAGCGCTATCCCATGAAAAATAGAGATCATCGCGTTGAAGAATGCGCGGTTCCTTTGATGTGATGAGCGCAAATTCAATGGAATTGGCAAGTATTGTTGGATGGAAAATCGTTCCAAAAGGATTGGAAAGCACATCAAATCCAGATTGAGAGAAATGGGTTTTCATGGAATCTGAAAAGCAACTCCCTAGGAGCGCAATTCGATCTCCGTGCTGAATTCTTAGATCAGATGAGGGTATGGGAAATGGGATCTGAAAATCCATGATTACGCCATTAAGGCACGAGCATTCAACAACGCCGCTTCGTTGATCACATCGCCACTCATCAATCGAGCGGTTTCCTCAATGCGCTCCTCCAAGGATAACTCAACCACCTCAGATTTTGTTTTACCATTCACCAATGCTTTACTGACGCGAAAGTGTTGTTCCCCACGTGCAGCGACCTGAGGCAGATGCGTAATCGCGATCACCTGCATCCCTTTACCCATTTTCTCGAGCGTATTCCCCACTTTTTGCGCAACATCACCTGAAACGCCCGTATCAATTTCATCGAACAAAACGGTTTGTAATTTGGTTTTAGAAGCCATCAAACTTTGCAAAGCGAGCATAACACGTGAGAGTTCTCCCCCACTTGCTGCACGGTGAATTGGAACCGGTTCTATGCCTTTATTTGGACTGAAAAGCATCTCCATTTTGGAACAACCCGATTCAGAAAGTTCGTCTGATTGTGTGACTTTAAACTTCAAATCAGTGTCCACAAGTTTTAGTTCTGCTAACGCATCCTTGAGTTGATGTTCAATAGCTGGAGCTGATTTTATGCGCTGTTCGTGCAATGCAATCGCTTTTTGATTCAATTCCAATTCGAGTGCTTTCAATTTTTCACTTCGTTGAGTCACTTCATTTTCCAAGTCTTCAGAATTCAAAGAAGACGTTGAAAGCGTATCACGCAAGGCAATCAATTCGGATTGGGTCACTAGATTATGCTTGTAGAGCGCACGATTATAGGCGTTTATACGTTCTGAAAGTTCAGCGACTTTCTCCGGGTCGATCTCCAATTGATCCAAACGCACTTCGGCTTCATCCGCAATATCTTTCAGTTCAATCAACGCACTTTGCATGCGTTCGGTCAAACTTTTCAGTTGAGGATCCAAGGAAGAGAACTTTGCCAAATAAGCCTTCAATCGCTCCAAAAGGTCTACGGCACCAGCTTCGCCATTCAAGCCAAGCACGAGTTCACCGTAACAACTTTTCAAATCACCTGAATTTTCGGCGGTTTTCAATTCTACTTGAATCTGTTCATACTGAATCGAATCAAGTTGCAATTCCTCCAATTCATTCAACTGAAACTGATTATAATCGGAGGTAGAAGCAAATTCAGCTAATTTCGTTTGAAGTTCCTTCAGCATCCGTTTGTCCTGTTGAAATGCTTTAAACTCTGATTTGAATGTCTCCGTTGTTCCCTTTAAGTTTGCGAGCAAATCCAATATATGTAATTGGAAACTCACATCTTTCAATTCGAGTGTATTGTATTGAGAATGAATGTGTATCAAACGTGAAGATAAATCTTTTAACGTATTCAATTGCACCGGTGTATCGTTGATGAAAGCTCTTGATCGACCTTGCTTAGAAACTTCACGGCGAACGATGCAGGTATCAAAATAATCCAATTCCTCGTGTTCAAAAAACGGCTTTAGGTCAAAATCGGTGATCACAATTTCTGCTTCAACCACTGATTTATCCATTCGATCACCAATTACGTTATAATTCGCACGTTCGCCCAAAATCAAATTGAGCGCATTGAGTAAAATCGACTTTCCAGATCCTGTTTCTCCTGTGATCACAGTAAATCCTTTGTTGAAATGGATGGTAACTTCGTCGATCAGTGCAAAGTTTTCAATACGTAACGAAGCTATCATTATTCCAAGATCTCTTGATATCTAGATGAATTCGCCGGGTCTAATCGTTTCAGAAGATTGACAATTTCCGTCTTCTCCCCAATTTCCGCATCCTCGTACAGACTCTTTAATTCATTTGTTTTTGCCTGCACAAAATTCAAGAGATTCAAGGAATTTGGACGCGTTGACACCACTTTCACCAGACGATTGAGTGCATCATAAATGTTGCTTCGTCCCTCCTCTTTGTTCTCATACATTTTGTCAATTCCTTGCCGATGATAGAAATAATTGCACTCACGAAGGGGTGTGAACAATTCCTGTAAAATATTGTCTACCAACCAATAACGGTTATTTTTACCGGATTCATTTGATTTCCATCCAGCAGCATTCGAGGTTTGAGCTAAGGTTACAATTTCTTGGGCCTTTGTAAAATAAGGGGTTCCACCTTTATCACTGAACGAATCATAGTCCATGCCAATGATGTAATAGGCATAAAAAGCCAAAATTGATGTTAAGTTATCGCGAAATTGATTGGGAGCATAGTTCAACACCGCGCCACGCGAGTAGCTGAATGCTAAATTATCGTCTTGAAAATTGAAGAGCACCGTATTGTAGCTCGAGTTAAATCCTGGTCGTGAAGATTGCACTTGAAGAAAACCGCTAAAACTACCTTGAGCGGGAATCGCATTGATTTGAAATTGCAATTGACAATTGATGCGTTCTTCGACCTCAAAATTATCCTTCGTCCACTTCGTGTTGTTCATCAAATCGTAGACTGTTTCTTCCAATTGTTTGAAAATTTCAGTTTCCACACTTGTCACCTCAAGGGTTGGATCTGCGATAATGCTCACGCGACAGTTCAATTCTTGAGCGTGTGCACCAAAAGCCAGGATCCATCCAGCAAGTATTGTGCTTATTGTTTTCATTGCATGTAATTTTTCAAATATTCGATAATATCTACCGCCACTTGATGTTTAGACTTTAACTCAAAAGCCTTCAAATTATTGTGGTCATCTAAGATACTAATTTTGTTCGTATCATATCCAAATCCTGCACCTGCATCGCTCAGTGAATTCATCACGATAAAATTTAGGTGTTTGGATTCCAATTTTTTCTGAGCATTCGCTTCGAGGTCATTTGTTTCAAGCGCAAATCCAATAACAATTTGCTTGTCCTTTGTGCTTCCTGCCCATTTTAAGATATCGGGATTTTTTACCAATCGAAGTAACATTTCCTCGTCGGATTTCTTAATTTTTTGATCGGCTATTTCAGCAGGACGATAATCCGCCACCGCAGCAGAGAAGATTCCAATATCACACGAAGCCCATTCCTTTTGAACCGCCTCAAACATTTCTTGTGCCGAGCGAACGCGGATCAAGTGAACATTATGATGCTCTAACGTTAATTTTGTTGGACCAGCTACTAAGGTTACTTCTGCTCCTTCTGCTACAAGTTGTTCAGTAAGTGCAAACCCCATCTTGCCACTGGAATGATTTCCAATAAAACGAACAGGGTCAATATTCTCGTAGGTGGGGCCAGCTGTGATGAGCACTTTTTTCCCTTTGAGGGGCTGTGTTTTGAAAACCGCTGGACGCTGATTTTGTTGGTTATCGAAGAAGCGTTGAATTGCCTCGGCAATGGTTTCTGGTTCAGCCATTCTTCCCGTCCCAGTTAATCCACTTGCCAATGCGCCCTCTTCAGCCGGAATCACTTCTACTCCATCTGCCACAATTTGTGTTAAATTCCGAATTGTTGTTGGATGCCCATACATGTCCAAATCCATTGCTGGCGCGACTATGGTTTTAGTCTTCATGGATAAGTGCGTGGCTAAGAGAAGATTATCACAGCTTCCAACTGCCATTTTGCTTAACGTATTCGCCGTGAGCGGCGCGATTACGAATACATCTGCCCACATCCCGTAATCTACGTGGTTGTTCCATGATCCATCTTGCTTGTTCCAGAATTCAATTCCCACTGGATTTTCGGAAAGGGTTGAAACGACAAGCGGGGATATAAAATCAGAAGAGGCAGGAGTCATAATACATTTGACTTCTGCCCCTGATTTTTTCAATATACGAATGAGAAACGCAATTTTGTATGCCGCGATTCCCCCAGTGATTCCGAGAAGGATGCGTTTTCCGTGCATTCTTAGAGAACCTTCGGTGCTTCTTCCGTTCTGCGGAAATAGATTTTCTCGTCGATAAATTCTTCTATTGCCATTGCAACTGGTTTAGGAAGACGTTCGTAGAAGCGAGAAATTTCAATTTGCTCACGATTTTCAAACACTTCTTCCAAGTTATCGGTTGTGGATGCGAATTCTTGAAGTTTTTGCGTCAATTCTTCTTTCAAGTCAATGCTCAATTGATTTGAACGTTTAGCAATCATCACAATAGATTCGTAGATATTTTCTGTTTCGTTCTCAAACGTAACCGTATCCCGTGTAATCGTTGTTTTTTCTGCTGTACTGTTCTTAAAATTCATCATCTGCTTATTTTTCAGTGTACTCTAAAAGTTCATTTCTCATGATTTCATCGTTTGGTGCGAGCAAACGGATGTATTTGGACGTGGGAAATGCAGCTACAAAAGTACTATATCTTTCGATAGTCTGCTCAATTCTCTCTCTTTTTTTCGATTCTACGCTATTTTTTGCGAGGAGAAACGAATTTTTAACCAACAAGTAATGTGTTTCTTCCTTGTATATGGACATTGGAAAGTCGTCCAAAAAGGTAAGTGCAGAACTTTCGGCTGCCATATAATTTTCCGTTTTCGAATAAAGTGCAATGCTTTCGTAGGACTTAGTTTCCAATTTGAAGCGGAGTCGATCGATGATTATATTGCACGAATCGATCAACATTGAATTCGGATAGCGATTTACAAACTGTTGTAAATTATTGATGGCTACGTCCGTCTCCATTTGATCGAGCGACCATTCGGGCGAACTTTGTACCGAACACATTGCACTCAAAAATGTTGCTTCTTCTGCTTTCACACTGAACGGAAAACGTTGTGGAAATTGGCTCAAATAGTATCCTGCCATATAAAAATTAGCACTTTCGTAGTAGGCTTTTCCAATTCTAAAATAGGCCAATTCACCTTCCGATTCTTTCGGACTTCGTTGGTAAACTTGTTCATACAATGCAATTGAGCGCACTTTTGAACCTGTCGTTCCCATCGAATCATACAAGAAGTTCGCCATGTCAAATTTTTCGCCGTAGTCATCAGATTTGAGCACGCGGTTGTAATCCGAACAGCTCGACAACACAAGTGTTATCGTGATTCCTAGTATATAAATGTATTTAATCATACTTACGTTCTTCAATTCGTTCTGAACACGGTTCCATTTCTACCAACGTTTATCTCACTCGAAGATTGCGTCCGAGTTGTAAAACAGTGGTTGGTTTGATTCCATTTAACTGGCACAATTTGGAAACAGTTGTGTTGTTCCGTTGAGCG
>JBFYPU010000225.1:0-22051 GCA_041303175.1 Crocinitomicaceae bacterium
CATCAGCTTTATTGATTCGATGGTCATTATCACTGAAGAACTGGTCGCTAAGCAACAAAATTACCTCGAGTTGGGATTGATGAAGCAAGAGGACATGGATCAATTGAATTATTCTCTTCTCACGACGAAAAACTCGAAATTGGAAGCTGAACTTCAATATCAAAATGCAATTAGCGTTCTCAAATATGCGATGGGCTTCCCCATGGAAGGCACTTTGGATATTTCAGAAACTCCTGATCAATTGCTTATGAAATCCACGCTTGCAGAAGGTTCCATTCAAAACAATTTGACCTATTCCTTGTTGGATAAACAAGTGACGTTATCGGAATTAAACGTTCAAAATAACCGTTTTCAAAATTTGCCTACGCTTAATGCATTTTTCCAACATACCTATAATGCGTTCCGCAACGAATTCAATTTTTTTGCAAACGAGCAATGGTATCCACAAACCGTTTGGGGACTTCAACTCAATGTACCGATTTTCTCCGGTTTATCACGTCAAGCTGTTACGGCTCAATCGCGTATCAAATTGCTAAACGATCAGAACAAGTTGTTGCAAATGGAACAAACGCTTAAGTTTCAAGTGGAGCAAGCCAACAACAACTTAACCGGTGCACAAAGCAGAAATGATCTTCAAAAATCAAATGTGGATTTGGCCCGATTGATCTATGAAAACGCCATTGCTCGCAAAGAAGTGGGTGAAGGAAACAGCGTAGCTGTGACACAAAAATACAACCAGTTGATCATGGCGCAGGCACAATACACAGGAACATTGATCGAACTTTTTCAAGCGCGTTTAGCACTCGATAAAATTTACAATACCATTTTACCAAACGAATAAGACAAAATTCATGAAAACAACAATCATACGATTAGTATTTGCAGCCTCAGGAACCCTAATGTTGGTAGGATGTGGTGCAGCAGAAACAGAAGAGAAAAAAGAAGAAGTATTAAACCAGCTTGTGGTTCTCGCGGATGTACAACAAAAAGAATTTTCACATGAAATCCGTGTGCAAGGAAATGTTGAAACAGACCAAGATGTAACCTTGAGTGCTGAAATGGGTGGACTGATCACATCCATCAATGTGAAAACGGGTCAATCCGTAAGTAAGGGAGCGATCATTGCACAAGTGGACGCATCAGTACTTTCATCCAACGCACAAGAGCTTCAAACGAAACTCGAATACGCGAAGTACATGTTGAGTAAACAAGAGGAACTCCAAAAACGTGGTGTTGGATCTGAATTCGACTTGGAAACCGCAAAGAGTCAAGTGAATTCTTTGAATGCGAGTTTACGTTCATTGAATACACAACGTGGTAAATCTGTCATTCGTGCACCCTTCTCAGGCGTGATCGACATGGTGTATGCGCGCCAAGGTCAAATGGCTGGACCGTCATCACCGATTGTACGTTTGGTGAACAATGCAAAAATTGACATCGTTGCCACCGTTTCAGAAAAGCACTTCACGCACTTAAAAGTTGGTACACCGATTCGGGTTTCTTTCCCAAATTATACCGACACAATCATTTCTTTGGCGATCTCGAATGTTGGTAATTACATCGAACCAACCAACCGCACGTTCCGCATCATGGCAAATATTCCAAACAACAAAATGTTCTTGCCGAATATGTTAGCTGAAGTGAGCATTACCGATTTGAATGTGCCAAACGGAACGGTGATTCCTTCAAAAAGCATCATCAAAGATCAGAACAACAAAGATTTCGTGTACATGGCTACCAAAACGAATGTTGGAGGAAAAGAAATGTATAAAGTGAAAAAAGTGTTTGTCACATTAATTAGCAGCTACGAAGGAGAATCGCTCATTGAGGCGAATGCTGAAGTTCAAAAAGGAGGACAGATCGTTGTTGAAGGGGCAAGAGGAATTGCAAATGGTGATAATGTTCGTGCGAAATAAACCTTATTCAAAATAGATTATGTCAAAAGAAACAAAAGGATTCGGTCTATCCACGCTGGCTGTTGGAAATAGAAAAACTGTCTTCCTCATAGCCGTTATTATTCTCTTTGGAGGAATCATAGCCTACCAAGGCATGCCGAAGGAAAACTTCCCTGAAATCCAAATTCCAGAAATTTATGTTGGAATCGCGAAGCCCGGTTCGTCACCAGAATACATGTCTGAAAAAATTGCCAAGTCGATTGAAAAGGAACTGGGCGGAATCAAATTGGTAGATGAAATCAATACAAATTCTGTGCATGGCTATACAACAATTCGTGTGAAATTCGACTTCAAAATGACCGTTGATAAAGCTTTACAAAAAGTGAAAGATGCGGTTGATGATGCACGAGCGAAATCAGATTTTCCCGATCTTCCAATAGAGCCGAATATTTTCGAGATGGATCCATCGCAGATGCCCATTATGAACATCAACCTGCGTGGAACAAATCCAGCTTTGTTGAAGGAAATTGCCGAGGAGCTGGAAGATCGAATTGAGGACTTGGCTGAAATCAGCGAGGTCGATATCCGCGGTATTCAGACACAAGAAATGAGTATTGAAGTGGATCCGATTCGTGCGCAAGCCGTGAACGTAACTCTCGATGATATACAAAACGCAATCAGTTCAGAGCACCAAACTATTCCTGGTGGTGAAGTATTGGTGGATGGTATTCGAAAAACACTCCGCATCGAAGGCGAATTTAGAGATGCAGATGAGTTGGGCGGAATCATTGTGAAACAAGACGAATACTTGCCCGTTCAATTATCTGATGTGGCCACGGTACGTTTTGGAAATGGCGATACCACTTCGTATGCGCGAGAATTTGGCGATCCTGTTGTGATGCTCGATATCAAAAAACAAGGGGGCGAAAATTTGCTTGATGCGGCAGATAAAATCACTGAAATTATTGAAGAAGCGCGCGCAGATGGAACGATTCCACAAAGTGTGTATTTATCGAAGACGAATGATCAGTCTTACAATACGCGGGACATGGTTTCGAATTTGTTGAACTCGATCATCTTTGGGATTATTTTGGTGGTTCTCGTACTTCTCTTCTTCTTGGGATTGCGCAATGCCTTGTTCGTTGGGGTCGCCATCCCGCTTTCGATGTTGATGTCCTTCCTCATTTTAAGTGCCATGGGCGTCACCTTGAACGTGATGGTACTCTTCTCGCTCGTACTCGCATTGGGAATGCTGGTGGATAACGGAATTGTGACCGTTGAAAACATCTATCGACACATGGCCGAAGGGAAAACAGCTACTCAGGCCGTGATCAGTGGCGTTGGTGAAATTGCCATGCCAATCATTTCTTCCACAGCAACTACCTTAGCAGCATTCATCCCATTGGCTTTGTGGCCTGGAATTATGGGTGAATTCATGAAATATTTGCCGATTACGTTGATCATTGTACTCGGATCCTCTCTTTTCGTGGCCCTAGTGATCAACCCTGTGTTGGCCGTCGCCTTCATGCGTGCCACAGAATCTAGCCCAAGACGGAAACGTGTATTTATTACGACAGCCGTTTTAATTGTTTTGGGATTGCTCTCTCTGCTTGCAGGAGCAATCTCGCTCGGAAATTTATTGATCATTTTCGGAATACTAGCCATCTTCAATTACTATGTGCTCTATCCCGGAACAGTGAAATTTCAACGCGGATTTTTGCCTAAAATAGAAAATGGCTACGGTCGATTTTTGACATACGCGTTGACGGGACGCAGACCTATCAAGTTTCTTTTAGGAACATTTGGTTTGCTCATTCTTTCCATCGTGCTCATGGGAGTTATACCGCCAAAGGTTGATTTTTTCCCTGTAAACGAGCCGAACTACACGAATATTTTCATTTCTCACCCGATTGGAACAGACATTTCGGTGACCAACGAAACAACTCTTCAGGTTGAAGCTAAATTGAACGAAATATTGAAGGAATACATGGACGAAGACGATACAACGGGCATTCCACCAGAATCGCGTTTGATCAAATCCATTATCTCTCAAGTGGGAGAAGGCACCAGTGATCCTGCCCAAGGGGTAACCATGGGAAATACACCACACAAAGGTCGAATCACTGTTAGTTTTGTGGAATCTCAATTTAGACGTGGCATCAAATCGTCGGATATTTTGCAAAAAATTCAAACCCAGTTGAAGGGAGCCTTTACTGCGGATATTGAAATCACGGCGTCAAAGGATGAACAAGGTCCGCCACAAGGAGCGGCAATCAGCATTGATGTACTTGGAAAAGGCGATTACCGCGATTTAATTTTTGAGGCGGAGCGGATTAAATCCTATTTAGACAGTCTCCAAGTTCCCGGTGTTGAGAAATTGAAATTGAACGTTGAGGCAAATCGACCTGAGATTCCGATCAAAGTTGACCGTGATCAAGTTCGAAAACTCAATGCTTCGACCTACCAAGTAGGGATGGCGATTCGTAAGGCACTGTTGGGACAAGACGTTTCAACCTATACGTTGGATGATGAGTCCTATGACATCGTTGTGAAATTCAATAAACAAAACCGGGAAAGTTTGGATGCGATTTTGGATCAGCGATTGATCTTCCGAAACAACAAAGGTGCGTTGTTGAATATTCCTGTACGTTCTGTGATTGCCAATGCCGACGAAGTGAGTTCCTATACGGCAGTTATACGCAAGGATCAAGTTCCGTTGGTGACCATAACATCAAATGTTACCGAAGGAACCAATGCGAATGAAGTAGTTGAATTGTTGAAGGGAAAAATGGAAACATTCGAAAAAGCTGGGCGCATGGGCGAAGGATATTCGTACAAATTCTCTGGACAAAACGAAGAACAAGCAAAAGAAATGGCGTTTTTGAGTAAGGCACTTTTGATTGCGGTATTCCTTATTTTGTTAATTATTGTAGCGCAGTTCAACTCGTATTCAATGCCATCCGTGATCATGATTACGGTCGTTCTTTCGCTCATTGGCGTATTCCTCGGCTTGCTGATTTCACGTCAAAACTTCGTGATTATGATGACGATGATTGGAATCATTTCATTGGCTGGAGTTGTGGTGAACAACGCAATTGTATTGATTGACTACACGAACATTCTGCACAAGCGGAGACGCGAAGAATTGAACCTTGGTGAATATGATGTTTTACCAAATAGCGAGATCATCAAATGTGCTACCGAAGCAGGAATCACGCGATTACGTCCCGTATTGCTTACAGCGATCACCACGGTTTTAGGCTTGGTACCATTGGCCGTTGGGTTCAACATCGACTTTTTTAGTTTCTTATCGACATACGATGCGAACATTTATATTGGTGGAGATAACAACGTCTTTTTTGCACCGATGTCGTGGGCGATCATTTATGGATTGACCTTCGCAACGTTTTTGACCTTGGTCATCATTCCAGTGCTTTATTTGTTGATGCATAATTTCAAGGTTTGGATTTATAAAATCACCAAATCCAAGATGAAAAGCAATATTTAATAAAGTGTATACACTGCAACGGGAATCAGAAATGGTTCCCGTTTTTTTGTGCTGTTTTTCGCCCAATACCATAAAATCAGACCGAAGCTTTTGAGTTCTTATGCGAATGATGCATTATAGCCTGAGGAAATTTTTGATGAAACGAACAGCAACTCGGAATACCTTCATGAGAACTATTTCATGCCGTGACCAAATTGCGATTACCTCCCCAACGAATTTCTGCGATTAAATCAATTTTTCAAAGATTTAATCGTCTATTTCAAGCCATTAGTCGAGTTTTGAATTTTTTTTATCCTTTTAGGATTCCAATAATAGTGACGGCATAACTTCCATGAATCAACAATTTTTATCTACAAATCGACATTTTTTGTGTTTTTCTTGCCTTGACACAGGTAAAACCATATGACGACATTCTTAGAGTTGTACAGATATCCATTTTTGTGATTTTGTTTGATCCCTTGAGCATCCGTATATTTGTGCCGTAAAGATTGATTAGGTTGATTTATCAAACTAGTAATCTTTTTCAGTGAATAGTGGTTAGGTTAGGTTATGTAGAGCGACTCGCCCGAGTCGCTCTATGTTTTTTTAGTGATATCCCTTCCACAAGAATACGGCACTTGATCGTAGACAACTTACAACCAACCTTCCAGCTCATTTTTACATGTGTTCTGTCATTTTTTAGGATCTCCACAAAAGGAGTAGTTACCGTATACTTTAATGGTGTTTATCCAGATTGGTTGACTAGAAGCAGTGCCTACAGCGTTGAACTCCCACTCATTTGTTAAGGTGTAATTCAATCGCCGTATTAGACCACACAAGGTATTTTTTTGTGTAACTCATTCAAACCGAAGAAATAGTTAAATACCACTACATCTATAAGCTAATGTATATTCGGTGACAACCAGCGTTCCATAATGTGCAATTCCATTTCCTTCCGATCTGCGAGCGATTTGACTTGATCGGAGGCAATTTTCCCAACGCCAAAATACTTCGCGTGAGAACTTCCGAAATACCACCCTGAAACACTTGCTGTTGGTGTCATTGCGAGACTTTCGGTCAACTCCACGCCTGTTGCTTTGGTGGCATCTAAGAGTTTGAATAGCCCGATTTTTTCGGTGTGATCCGGACAAGCAGGATATCCTGGCGCTGGACGAATTCCAATATATTGTTCTTTGATGAGCGCTTCGTTATCCAGAGATTCGTTGTGCGAGTAGCCCCAAAAATCAGTTCGCACCAACTTGTGTGCATATTCTGCAAAAGCCTCTGCCAATCGATCCG
This sequence comes from Crocinitomicaceae bacterium, assembly GCA_041303175.1. GTDB lineage: Bacteria > Bacteroidota > Bacteroidia > Flavobacteriales_D > Crocinitomicaceae > UBA4466. The sequence goes on from JBFYPU010000225.1 coordinate 6,682, forward strand.
CGAGGGCTTTAATTAAAATAGAATTGTAATCGTCGTGATCTGCTTCGAACGCTTCAACTTTCACATCAATCCCAATACCAGAAGTTACAACGAATGCGCCGATGTAATCTTTTTTACCTGATTCTAACGGAGCAATAAAATCCGAAAGGGCAATGTTTGGCACACCAGCTGCTTTCTTGGATTGTTGTCGCATCGTATTTTGCACATGAATTTGCTTCGAATCATCGTTTGGATCAAAAATAATGATGTCGTCTTCGATGGCATTCGCGGGATAAATTCCAATAATTCCTTTGTGCTGCAACCAATTTTCTGACGCGATGGAACGCAACATTTGCTGCGCATCGGCAAACAATTTGGTCGCTTCCTCGCCTACTACTTCATCCGTTAAAATCGCTGGATATTTTCCATGCAATTCCCATGTTCGGAAAAACGGAGTCCAATCAATGAATGGAATCAACTCTTCGGTTGTCACCGAAATTTCCTTCGTGCCGAGTAGATTTGGCTTCGCGATCACTTCATTTTCCCACTCAATTTGGTATTTATTCTCACGGGCTTGCTCAATGGAGAGCATCTGTTTTTCAGCTCGGTTTTTCGCATGATGCTCACGCACACGAATGTACTCCGCTTTGATCTCTTTGATGAAATCTGTTTTCTTTCCACCCAACAGTTGTTCCACCACCGTTACGGATCGGGAAGCATCCAAGACATGAATTGCTTGGTCCTTTGTGAAATGTTCATCAATTTTTACCGCTGTATGCACTTTGGACGTCGTTGCGCCACCAATCATGAGTGGAATGCACAAATTTGCGCGTTCCATTTCTTTGGCCACAGTTACCATTTCATCAAGGGATGGTGTGATCAAACCACTCAACCCGATGACATCCACCTTGTGTTCAATCGCCGCTGCAATAATTTTTTCTGGAGCCACCATGACACCTAAATCTATGACTTCATAATTGTTGCAACCCAAAACCACGCCGACAATATTTTTACCAATGTCGTGGACATCTCCCTTCACGGTTGCCATCAATATTTTTCCTGCGAAGGATTGCACCCCGCCCTTCTCTGCTTCAATGAAAGGCAATAAGTATGCAACGGCTTTTTTCATCACACGCGCCGATTTCACCACTTGGGGCAAAAACATCTTTCCGCTACCAAACAAATCCCCAACGATGTTCATCCCATCCATGAGCGGACCTTCAATGACTTCTATCGGACGTTCAAATTTCTTTCGGCACTCCTCTGTATCCTCATCAATAAAATCTGTAATCCCCTTCACAAGAGCATGTGCAAGCCGCTCTTCAACAGGATTTTCGCGCCAAGAGAGATCAACTACACGCACTTTTCCTTCACCACGAAATGTTTCGGCATGATCCAGCAATCGTTCTGTCGCATCCTCACGACGATTCAAGAGAACGTCCTCCACCAACTCTAGCAAGTGTTTATCCACATCGTCGTATACCTCAAGCATAGACGGATTCACAATTCCCATGTCCATGCCGTTTTGCACAGCGTGGTACAAAAACGCAGCATGCATTGCCTCTCGCACTACATCATTTCCGCGGAAAGAGAACGAAACGTTGGATACGCCCCCGCTCACATGTGCTCCCGGTAGATTTTCTCGAATCCATTTCGTTGCTCTAAAAAAATCGAGGGCATTGTTATTATGCTCCGTCATCCCTGTAGCAACAGGGAAAATATTTGGATCAAAAATGATGTCTTCTTTGGCGAATTTCACCACGTCAACTAAAATTCTGTACGACCGTTCACAAATTTCAATGCGGCGTTCATAGCTATCAGCTTGACCATCTTCATCGAACGCCATTACGATAACTGCTGCTCCGTAGCGTTTGATCTTTCGCGCGCGATCAATGAATTCGGCTTCTCCTTCTTTCAACGAAATAGAATTCACCACTCCTTTACCTTGTACGCATTTCAATCCCGCTTCGATAATTTCCCATTTGGAACTATCGATCATGACCGGGACACGCGCAATATCTGGCTCCGCAGCAATCAAATTCAAGAAACGAACCATGGCTTCTTTTCCATCAATCATTCCTTCATCCATGTTGATGTCGATAATTTGCGCACCGCCTTCCACTTGTTCCCGTGCCACGCTTAATGCCTCATCATACAATTCCTCTTTGATCAACCGCAAAAACATGCGAGATCCGGTAACATTTGTTCGTTCTCCAACATTCACAAAATTGCTTTCGGGCGTAACAATTAATGGTTCAAGTCCCGATAACTTCAATGTTGCTTTACTCTTCGACATGCACTTCTTGCTTTCTAGGTGAATAATTTACCGCCATATCGGCAATCGCTTTGATGTGTGCAGGCGTTGTACCGCAGCATCCACCAATAATATTGACAAGACCTTCGTCTAAAAATTCTTTGATTTGAGCTGCCATCAACTCAGGAGTTTCCTCGTACTCGCCAAATTCGTTTGGAAGACCAGCGTTTGGATGAGCGCTCACGTTGAACGGCGCATTTTTGTTCAATACTTGCAAATAAGGACGCATCATGGAAGCACCTAACGCGCAATTCAATCCAACAGACAACAAATCCATGTGTGAGACAGAAATGAGAAACGCATCCGTTGTTTGTCCTGTCAAGGTTCTACCACTCTGATCGGTGATTGTTCCCGACACCATGATTGGAACTTCGATTCCACGATCTACCAGTACCTCATCGATAGCAAACAAAGCAGCTTTCGCGTTGAGGGTGTCAAAAATTGTTTCCACCAAGAGCAAATCAACACCACCATCGAGCAATGCGTTTGCTTGTTCTTTGTAGGCTGTTACCAATTGATCGAATGAAATGGCACGAAATCCAGGGTCGTTTACGTCGGGAGAAATGGAAGCCGTTCGATTGGTAGGTCCCATTGATCCAGCTACAAACCGCGGTTTATGCGGTTCCCGAGCTGTAAATTCATCCGCTACTTCACGCGCAATTTTCGCACTGTGGTAATTGATATCGTACACAGCATGTTCCAAACCGTAATCGGCCTGGGCAACCGTTGTCCCCGAAAAGGTATTTGTTTCTGCAATATCTGCCCCTGCTTCAAAATACAGTGCATGAATTTCCTTGATTATTTCAGGTCTCGTAAGCGAGAGAAGATCGTTGTTTCCCTTGAGTGGAGACGGATGATCCTCAAACCAGCCTTTTCGAAAATCAGCTTCTTCAAGGGTATGACGCTGAATCATCGTTCCCATGGCTCCATCAAGTACAAGGATGCGTTCTGAAAGTATTTCCTTTATGCGATTCATATATACGGTGTTGCGAAGAAACGTGAAGGAAATTCACAAACTTATCTTTTCCGCGACACGGATCGGATTTGGCACCTTTTTCAATGATCTGTATCACCGAAGAGGTTGCCAAGGTTTCGTAGGGCCTATCCCTCCACCTTTCTTCATAAGTTTTATTCAAAAGAACTGCTGCAAAGATAGTAGGAATATTTTGACTGTCAATAGTCTTTCCTCTGTACAGAACAAAATTTCCATTGATCGGAAAAAAGAAACATTTCGAAATAAGTCGTATTTTGGTCTAATGAGAACAATTCTACTCCTCGCGCTGTGGCTGTCACATGTCGGCAGTTTCGCGCAAGTGTTAACGAACTCCAATCTTCCGATTCTAGTTATCACAACTGAAAATAACATGCCAATTGCAGATGATCCACGCATTGTTGCGCACCTCGGAGTGATCGATAATGGACCAGGGGTTCAGAATAACATCACAGATCCGTACACAAATTTCGATGGTCGCATTGAAATTGAGATCCGCGGATCAACTTCTCAGCAATACCCTAAAAAAGGTTATGGTTTTGAAACGCAAGACAGTTTGGGAAACAATGGTCAAGTGGCTCTTTTGGGAATGGGGGTCGAAAACGATTGGATACTCAACGGGCCTTATCCCGATAAAACGCTCATTCGGGATGTCTTGACATACGATTTAGCTCGTAAAATGGGTCATTATGCAGCCAATACACGTTATTGTGAACTGGTGATCAATGGCGAATATCGAGGCATCTACATTGTAATGGAACGCATCAAAATCGACAACAATCGCGTGGATCTCAAGAATGTTCACAATCCCAATCAATGGAACGATACGCTAACTGGGGGATACATTGTTAAAGTCGATAAATTGACGGGGGACGTTCCCTACTCATGGCAATCCAATTACGACAATGAAGTTGTGTTTCAATTTCACGATCCAGAATACGACGAGTTGAATACCTTTCAACGCAGTTACATGGAAGATTACATTGGTGAATTTGAAGCCGCGATTTACGGTCCCAATTTCGATGATCCTATCAACGGTTGGCCGAAATACATTGATCACACGTCGTTTTTTGACTTTTTCATCTTGCAAGAATTGGGTCGAACCGTGGATGGTTATCGCTCGAGTTCGTTCATGTTCAAAGACAAAAACACCTTCAATTGGATGGCAAAACTCAATGCGGGGCCGATGTGGGATTTTAACCTTTCCTACGGAAATGCAGATTATTGCGGTGCAGAAACGACGGTAGGTTGGCAGTACGAATTCGATGATGTGTGCGATTTCACCACGGAAATTCCCTTTTGGTGGGAAAAATTGCTGCAAGATCCAGGTTATACTAATGGCTTACGCTGTCGTTGGGAAGAGCTGCGCCAAGGACCTCTCAAAACCGCTACGATTCATGCGTTCATTGACTCGGTGGCAAATCATTTAACGGATGCACGGATTCGAAATTTTCAGAAATGGCCGATCATTGGGGTGTATGTGAATTGGAATGGATTTGTGGGTCAAACCTATCAGCAAGATTTGGATTTTTTAAAGGATTACATTGAGGATCGTGCACTTTGGATGGACGCGAACATCCCGGGAAATTGTTCAGCAGCAACGGAACCGATTGAATCAGCACCGCAATACCATAAAGTGTGGCCAAATCCATTTGATGATCAATTTTCGCTGGGTTATTCAATTTTCTCAAGTGGAGATGTGGCACTCGAAATCGTAGATTTATCGGGGCGAGTTGTGCATAGGGAACACCTTGGATTTCAATCGGGAGGAGCGCATGGCGTCAACATCGAAGCTGGACATTTGAGGGATGGTAACTATTTGTATGTTGTGAAGTTGGACGGACAAACCATCTACTCAGGTAAACTCATCAAGGAATGAAACTCTTTTTGCTTGGTTTTGTGCATGCTTTTCGTGGAATTTTTCTGCTGATCAAGACGGAACGCAACTTTCAAGTGCATTGTTTGGCGTTGGTGGTGGTGATTGCGGCGGGGATTTATTTCAAAGTTAACGCAGGTGATTTTGTGTCCATTTCCCTTGTTTCAGCGCTTGTTTTTGCCACGGAAGCATTGAATTCTGCCATCGAGAAATTGTGCGATGAAGTAAGTGAGGAACGAAAGGAATCCATTCGAAACATCAAGGACATTGCGGCTGGAGCGGTGTTGATCAGTGCGATTTTTGCGGTGGTGGTGGCGGTGTGTGTGTTTTTGCCGTATGTGTAGCACCAGGATGCATACAGGTGCTACTGGTTTTATTTCCCAAGAATCTGAATGTTCAACTGATCAATGTAATTCATCAATTTTTCCTGACCGAATTTCGATTCAGCCGAGGTGGTGAACATCGGAGGTATTTCGTCCCAATATTTGACCATCTCCTTTTTGTATTTCGCCAAATTTTTCTGCAAAGCCGTGCTCGAAAGTTTGTCGATTTTTGTGAAAACCATTGAAAAAGGCAATTGCTTCTCACCACACCAGTTCATGAACTCGAGGTCAATTTTTTGCGGCTCCAAACGACTGTCCAAGAGGACAAAAATGTTTACCAAGCTATCGCGATTAATAAGATAATCTACAATAAACCGTTCCCATTTCGCGCGTGATTCCTTCGAAGCCTTGGCATAGCCATAGCCGGGTAAATCAACAATATACCACTCCTCATTGATCAAAAAATGGTTAATCAACTGCGTTTTTCCAGGGCGACCTGATGTTTTTGCTAAGCTCTTTTTATCTGTCAACATGTTGATTAACGATGATTTCCCAACATTTGAACGGCCAATAAAGGCGTATTCCGGCTTACCATCTTCTGGCCCTTTTTTGTAATCTGTATTCGAAATAACGAATTCCGCTGATTTGACTTTCATGGTGACAATTTGTGCAAAGATAGGGTGGATTGTTGGATTAACTCCCGTCACTAACGCTCGGTCTTCAAAAGCTATCGCTTTTTCTTGTTGCTGGCTTCGCCGGTGTTGGAATCTTAGATTGTTGGAACATTGGAGAACCGATGGCTGAGCCTGTCGAAGTCGGAGGTTATTTGAGCGTTGGCTGTAGAAAGTTGAATATAAAAAATGATCTGGGCGCTTTAACGGTCTTCATGCTTTAGTCCCCAACCCTGTTGGGGAGCTACCGCATTACGCCCTAGCGCGGAACGCATGAATCGCAGTTGAAATTATTTTCCCAACTTCGACAAAATCCCCGTAGTCGAGAATCCGTCCACAAGTGGAATGGCAACCACTTCTCCTCCGTTTGCGCGAACAATGTCTGAACCGACAATGTATTTTTTAGACGTGGGATCAGTTTCATTCGGATCGTAATCGGCACCTTTTGCCAACACATCGGGTTGCAGCGCACGAATTAGATCAAGCGGGGTGTCTTCGTCGAAAAGAACGATCAAATCTACAAAACTCAAGGCTGCGAGGAGCATTGCGCGTGCGGCTTCGTCGTTGATAGGTCGGTTTTCGCCTTTGCCCTGACGTCGAACGGAAGCATCCGAATTGAGTCCAACAATCAACCGATTTCCTTGCTCAGCGGTTTGGATGAGATAGGAGACATGACCTTTGTGTAAAATATCGAAGCAGCCATTCGTGAAAACCACTTTCTTCGATGTCAGCTTCCAAATTTCAACGTTTTGTTGTGCCTCGTGGAGCGTGACAATTTTAGCCTGGATGTACTCCGTTCTCTTGATCATGCTGATTGACTTGAATGCTTTTGGGTTGCCGTTGAATCAAAAATAACGATAATAATCCAAGCACCACGATGAGTGCTGTTTGAGTGACCCACATGAACGCGCCAAATGCTTTGAAATCGATGTTATACACGAGCAGCGCACCGGTTATCCAAAGAGGATACAATCCCAGTCCGCCAGGAGTCGCACCAATCGCGGCAGCACCGACCACAAATGCAGCGAACACGCACCCAATTGGCATATCAGCCGTTTGCGGAAATGCTTGCGCCGACACCCAAATCATCCCGACGTAGCACGTCCAAATGAAAATTGTGTGACCCAAAAACGCCCATTTTTTCTTCATCGTCCAAATTGCCTTCAATCCTTCGAGGAATCCGAGCAATTTTGCATTGACAAAGGAGCGCAATTTTGCATGCTTCAAATAGAACAGTAGGCCAATGATTCCGAAGATGAACATACCACCGAGAATGTACCAAATCAAATAACTCGGTTCGCCATCTTGCTGGGTAATGCTGCTGATTTCATCCGCGTTCACTTGAAGCAATCCTGAGATAAAAAAGATGATTAAAAACATGAGCATGTCGATCACGCGCTCCGCCACAATGGTTGCAAATCCTTTCTCGAAGGGAATGTCCTCGTAGGTTGCCATCAATCCAGCGCGCGCCACTTCACCTGAACGCGGAACGGTGTAGTTAATGATATAGCCCGACATTACAGCATGATACGAATTGATCAATTTTGGCTTGTAGCCCATAGGTTCCAGCACAAACAACCAACGATAGGCCCGACTAAAATGACTGAGAAATGCCAAGACCAAACTCAGCGCCACCCAAAAATAATTTGCTTCTACGAAAGAAGATTTGATGTCCACGATGTCCTTATCGGTAAGGTTAGAAACAAAATACCACGTAAGGTAGAGGCCTATCCCAATTGGAACAACGAGTTTTAGAATTTTAATGAGTGTATCTTTCAACGACTAGTCGATTAAATTGGTGTGCTCATTCGGAAATACCAGTGACGGTTTAAACGACTTCGCTTCCTCAAAATCCATGATTCCGTATCCGATAATAATGATGATATCTCCAACAGCAACTTTTCGCGCAGCCGGTCCATTCAAACATATCGTTCCAGAATTTGCCTCACCTTTGATCACGTACGTTTCGATGCGCTCACCATTGTTGATGTTCACGATTTGCACCTTTTCACCTTCAATCAAATTCGACGCAATCATAAGCGCTTCATCAATTGTGACACTTCCAATATAGTTGAGATCCGCTTGCGTCACTTTCACACGATGAATCTTCGATTTTACGACGTTTATTAACATGCTACACTTTAATTTCGGGACAAATTTACGCTATTTTTCGTCAAACGGCACGAGTTGCATGTTATCAATCAGGCGCACCTCGCCACACAATGCCGCTATACACGCGTTTGCACCTTGCACCCACTCCTTTCGCAGCGGCTGTAGTGTTATCGGATCCACAATTTCAAGGTATTCCAGCACCAAACCCGATTGTTTGAACGCCTTCCGCGCCTTCTTGCGCACCTTTCGCGGAGAAAATTCAGTAGACAATTGCTTCGCCAGCTTCAGACAATCGAACAAAGCACTAGCTTGCGTTTTTTGATCATCCGAGAGACGCACATTTCGGCTGCTACTCGCCAATCCTGATGGCTCACGCACGATTTCGCAAGCGATAATTTCAACCGGTAAATTGAGTGCTTTGGTCATAAATTTAATCACTGCGAGCTGCTGAAAATCCTTCAAACCAAAAAACGCACAATCAGGTTGCACGATATCGAACAAACGTTTCACCACATTCATCACTCCATTGAAATGGCCAGGACGAAATTTTCCTTCCATTACAGTACCCATATCACCTAGATCAACACGAATGTTTTCGAAATTTGCGGGATAAACATCGCCAATTCCGGGTGCAAAAACCACAATTTCACCTGCCGAATTCAATAAATCTACATCTTTTTCCAAAGTTCTTGGGTACTTAATTAAGTCCTCAGAATTGTTGAATTGAGTTGGGTTGACAAATATGCTTACTACAACGAGTTCGCAGGACTCCATCGCCTGTTTTACGAGTGATATATGCCCATGATGCAATGCACCCATCGTTGGAACGAAGCCAATTTTGGTGTTTTCGGCACGCGAATCAAGCATTTTTCGCAGCGAGTCGACGGTGGTAAATACGTGTGAATCCCCCATTTTCAAGACATTATAGGTAAACAAAACTATCTGATTTTGTTGAGATTCACCTTTTTTTTCTATATTTTTGTAAAGTTTTTATCAATAAAAATTTTTCATGGAGAAGAAAAAAATATTATTTATCTCGCAAGAGATTTCACCATTTTTACCTAAATCGGAGATTTCGAATACCGCGCGAAATTTGGCACAGGGGATTCAAGAATCAGGAAAAGAGATCCGTGTATTTACGCCGCGATTTGGAGTAATTAACGAAAGACGTCACCAGCTCCATGAAGTCATTCGCTTGTCTGGAATGAACATGATTATTGACGACACGGATCACCCGCTGATCATCAAAGTGGCGTCCATTTCTTCGGCACGCATGCAGGTCTATTTTATCGACAACGATGAGTTTTTTAAGCGCAAAAACACCCTTGTGGACGACGCGAAAAAAGAACACAAAGACAATGATGAACGATCGATTTTCTTTAACCGTGGGGTTTTAGAAACCGTAAAAAAATTGGGTTGGCAACCGGATGTGATTCACTGCAGTGGTTGGATGACCTCGCTCATGCCGATGTACATGAAGCACATTTACAAAAACGATCCACACTTCGCCAATACAAAAGTGGTCTACCACATGTACAACGAAGGGTTTAACAATAATTGGGACAGCCGATTTTCCGAAAAACTTAAATTTGACGGGTTCTCTGATGATGTAATTGCGGATTTAACCGTTCCATCTCTTGAAGCAATTTCTCGTGCTGCTGCAAAATATGCAGACGGAATTAGCGTTGGTAGTGAGGAATTGTCTCCGGAGCTTCGTGCGATTTTCGACACTGCTGAATGTGCAAAGTTGGATTGGGTGGCTGAAGAGCATCAAGTAAAAGAAACTTCAGGGTTCTTAGACAAAGTAATTGAAGCAGAAGTCCTTATATAATATGACTAAAAAACATTCGTTTATGTGGCGGAAAGGCATTGTTCTTTCCGCTACTTTTTTGTTAATCGCTCTTGTGAGCGTTTCGTGTAAGAAAAAAGAATCCGAAATCGGATTGAATACCATTGACCAAGACGATTTACTTGAATCAGGTGTAGATACGTTTTCGTTGCTCACGTACTCCATCGAGGTGGACTCCACCATTACAAAGAACAATTTGGCAACAATGCTTGGTTCTTATAATGATCCAACGTTTGGAATGGTCACCGCTGAAATTTTTACGGAGGTTCAATTGCAAGCTGTGGCGCCAGATTTTGGTGATCTTACAACCGTTGCGATTGACTCGTTTGTGCTTGGGCTTGTTTACAGTGGACGCTATGGCAAAACAGGAAATCAAACCATTGAGGTCTTTGAAATCGACGAGCCAACAGGAATACATGAAGATTCAACGTACTATTCCTTCAGTTCTGTATCCAGCAGCTCAACCAATCTCGTTGCGGCGGGAAGCGAGGTATTGAACATGAACGAGGACAATACGACCATCATTGGAGGAATTGAAGTCCCATCGCAGTTGCGCATTCACTTGGACACGAACAAGGCGCGCTCCATCATGGAAGATTCGCAATCACAACCGAGTTCTTTCGCTACCGCAACCGCCTTCGGTGAATATTTCAAAGGGTTACACATTCGCACCGCAAATGGTCCTCAGAGTTCTGGTCAAGGAGGCGTTTTCTACTTCAATATGAAGGCTTCTTCCACAAAAATGACGATTTATTACCGACAAAATGGGGTAAGCAAAACCTACGATTTCTTTATTAATAGTGACACAGATCACTTCAACAAGGTAGATATTCCAATTTCTCCAACCGTTCAAAATGTGATTGATAATCCAAGTGCTGGCCAGGCACAGTTTTATGCTCAGGCGATTCGAAGTCGCGCGGCGATTGAAATGCCTACGATTTCAAACATTCCGCCAAACGCAGTGATTCACAAAGCAATTATGGTCTTACCAATTGCGCATCAAACGGGTCTGGAATATGCTCCTGCAGGTGCAGTCACCGTGTTGAGAGAAAATCCGGATGAACCAGGTCAATTTATTGCACTTGGAAATGCTATTTACAGTTCTTCGACTAAATCCTATTCATTCGATTTACGTTTTCATGTTCAACGTGTTGTCTCTGGTGAGATACCAAATACGCGCTTGATTATATCGCCACTGTTTTTCAATTCTTCAGCGGATCGCATCATTTTTAATGGTCCAGAGACTGCCTACAAAGCAAAACCGTCCTTGCGCATCCTTTATACCGAATTCTAATTTTCTCATTATGTGTGGAATCGTTGCCTATATTGGCCAAAAAGAAGCTTATCCAATCATTATCAAGGGCTTGAAACGCCTTGAATACCGTGGCTACGATAGCGCGGGTGTGGCACTTTTCAACGAGGATCGCATCAAGATCTACAAAAAACAAGGTAAGGTTGCGAACCTTGAGGAATTTGTGGCAGACAAAAATACTTCAGGCACTTTAGGGATAGGTCATACACGTTGGGCTACACATGGTGAACCAAATGATGTAAATGCTCACCCTCATGCATCTCAGACAGAAGATTTGGCCATTATTCACAATGGAATCATTGAAAATTATGACGCCCTTAAGCGCGAATTGCTGAACAAAGGTTACTCGTTCCGCAGCGAGACGGACACTGAGGTGTTGTGCTATCTCATCGACGATATTCGAAAAAACACTGGGACAAAACTGGGTGAATCCGTGCGTTTGGCCTTGCAACAAGTGGTTGGTGCATATGCAATCGTGGTCATGTCGAAAAATGAACCCGATAAGTTAATCGCTGCACGAAAGAGCAGTCCGCTTGTGGTTGGTATTGGCACAGACGGTGATTTTTATCTCGCTTCGGATGCCACGCCCATTGTTGAATACACGAAGCAAGTGGTGTACATGAACGACGAAGAAATCGCGGTGATCAAACGTGGTTCAGAATTGAAATTATACAGCATTGACGATGTTGAAAAAACACCCTACATCCAAGAATTAGAGCTTCATTTGGAAGCCTTGGAAAAAGGTGGATACGAACACTTCATGCTGAAGGAAATCCACGAACAGCCGCGTTCAATTGAAGATTGCTTCCGTGGTCGACTCAATGCCGAGAAAGGCTGGGTTGCTTTAGGCGGAATCAAGGAATATGAACAAAAAATCATCAATGCCCAGCGCGTTATAATGATTGCCTGTGGAACGTCGTGGCATGCGTGTTTGGTTGGAGAATATTTGTTTGAAGATTTGGCGCGAATCAACGTGGAGGTGGAATATGCAAGTGAATTCCGCTACCGCAATCCGATCATTAGCGAAAAAGACATTGTGATTGCGATTTCGCAATCGGGTGAAACGGCGGACACGCTTGCTGCCTTGGAATTGGCAAAATCACGTGGCGCAACGATTCTTGGAATTTGCAACGTAGTTGGTTCATCGATTTCACGCATCACGGATGCAGGTTCGTATACGCACGCGGGACCAGAAATTGGCGTTGCTTCCACGAAGGCATTCACTGCTCAAGTGACGGTTTTGACGTTGATGGCACTTTCATTGGCACATCAAAAAGGAACAATCAGCGAGTCGAAATTCCGCACATTGCTTTCTGAATTGGAGGCTATTCCAGCTAAAGTCCAGCGCGTTTTGGATCGCAACAGTCAAATTGAATACATTGCATCACAATATCAACACGCTTCAAATGCGCTATACCTTGGACGTGGAAGTTCATTCCCAGTGGCATTGGAAGGTGCGTTAAAATTGAAAGAAATTTCATACATCCACGCTGAAGGTTATCCAGCGGCGGAAATGAAACATGGGCCTATCGCATTGATTGATGAAGAAATGCCTGTTTTTGTAATCGCAACGAAAGGTACGTCGTACGAAAAAGTGGTGAGCAATATTCAAGAGGTGAAGGCGCGAAAAGGGAAAATCATTGCGATTGTCACAGAAGGCGACACGCAGGTAAAGGAAATTGCCGATCACACGATTGAAATTCCAGAAACTGACGAACACCTTGTTCCATTGCTGGCGACCATTCCATTCCAATTGTTGTCCTATCACATCGCTGTAATGCGCGGGTGCAATGTGGATCAACCTCGAAATTTAGCGAAATCAGTTACAGTGGAGTGAATCGATTGTTCACCCACGAATTCTTGCGTTAGGGATGGGATCGGATTTCCTTTTTTTCTAAAAAAAAGAAAGGAGGGACAGCCCGCCCATGCACTGCCCTATCCAAACATTGAAACTTTCGAAGCCATTCCCTATTTGGGGCAGGCTGGGGAACGCCCAACTCTTTCAATCCAATCCATGTATGCTATTCGGTGAGCATCGCTTCCAAAAAAACAGTACTTTCAGGGCATGAAACTCAGTGATAAAAACACCGATTTTTTTGAGAATGTATATGCTGTTGTGCGGCTCATTCCATCAGGCCGAGTGACGAATTATGGTGCAATAGCGCGCTATTTAGGGTCAGCTCGTTCGAGTAGAATGGTAGGTTGGGCTATGAATGCGGCACATTCGCTCCCTGATGTTCCAGCGCATCGGGTGGTCAATCGGATCGGATTACTCACAGGAAAAATGCACTTTTCTACACCGTCAAGAATGGGAGAATTGCTTCGTTCTGAGGGCATTGCAGTCGAGAATGATCAAATTATTGATTTTAAAGATGTTTTTTGGGATCCAAATGTGGAGTTAGCGCTCTAATCGTTGAAAACTTCTTCCATAAACAGTTTTTCATTTCCTGACACTTTTGCCAAAAATTGAATTTCCTCATGGAGTGTTTGAAGTTCATTTGACATGATTTTGGCATTGTTCGATGAGAAGTTGGATTCCACGAGTTGCATGCGCTGTTTCAGCACACGCGCTTGCTCAAGCCGTTCTTCGTACTCAGATTTACAGGAAAATAGTGTGATGGTTAGTAGGAGCGAGGTAACAATCAGTTTCATACCTCAAAGTAACAACAAGTTGCGCGTTCTAGCAAAATAAATAATCATTGAGAAACGGTTAAGGCAAAATTAAACCCTAGAAATATTCATTGGGTATATTAATATGAATGCCAGAAAATCCAGCGCTAATTTCTCTAAAGGTTGTAATTTAGTTGCATGATATTCGTAACTGGAGGAACTGGAATTTTGGGATCGCAATTGCTTTTCGATTTGTGTCAACAAGAAGCACCGATACGCGCATTATATCGTTCCTCTCAGAAGCGTGAACAATTGCGTTCATTTTTCATAAAATTTGATCCAACCATGGGTGCAAAACGGTTTGAAAAAATCGAATGGGTTGAAGGAGATTTGCTCGATGTAGTTACCTTGGAAGAATTTCTGATTGGCTGCGAAACGATCTATCACTGTGCAGCGTTGGTTTCTTTTCACCACCGCGATTTCAATGTATTGATGAAGCAAAACCGCGTAGCTACAGCAAATCTTGTGAACTGTGCATTGACACTAGGGATTAAAAAAATGTGCTATGTGAGTTCAACCGCCGCCATTGGTGGGTCGGAAAAAGCAGTGATCACGGAAAAAACACCGTGGAAAAATACACCCACCACAACAGGTTACTCCATTTCCAAGTATTCTGCCGAAAAGGAGGTTTGGCGTGGTATTGAAGAAGGTCTTGACGCAGTGATCGTGAATCCATGTGTGATTGTCGGCGCTGGAAATTGGGACGATAGTTCACTAACCCTTTTCCGTACCTTGGAAAAAGGCACGCGCTATTATCCGCCCGGTTCAAACGCCACAGTTGATGCACGCGATGTATCCCGAATCATGATCAAATTGATGAATTCTGATATAAAAAACGAACGCTATTTGTGCATTGGAAGCAACCAGTCTTTCAAGGAACTAATGAACGAAATCACTTCGCAGTTGAAGGTTAAAGCACCAACAAAGCCTGTGAAATACTGGCTGGTAAATCTCGCTCGCATCATTTTGAAATTTGCTTCGATTTTTACGCGAAAACGTCCTTCTATTACCAAAGATACGCTAAACGCGCTGTTCAGCAAGCGACAATACAGCGCGGAAAAAGTGAAATCAGCACTGAACGAAGATTTCTACGATTTGAAAGAAATGGTTCGCTTTGCTATTGAAAATCGGATGCGCTAATTGGTTTCCCTAATAAAACTCATAGTCCAAAAATCGGACGATGGTCATAAATCCAGTGCTAACCTGTTTTGTGAGAATAGCGGAAAGTAATTTGGTTTGCGCGTTATAGATGATTTGAATATCGGTCGTAAAC
>JBFYPU010000226.1:0-17959 GCA_041303175.1 Crocinitomicaceae bacterium
GTATCATGCCTTCACACATCGGCTTTGAAAGTGCCATTTCGAGTGACAATTGGACGATGACGCGTTCCATTTTGGCGGAAAATTCACCCTACTTTTCGACTGGTATGAAGTTGACTTTCAAACCCACAGATCAGCTTGAAATGGCAGCTCTAATCATGAATGGTTGGCAGCGGATACAGTGTTTAAAGGGAAAATCGTTACCTTCTTTTGGAACACAAATTAAGTACCAAGCATCCAAAATAATCGCGCTCAATTGGAGTACCTTTCTCGGTACAAACGATCCCGATTCCTTAAGACGCATGCGCTATTTCAGCAATCTCTACGCGAATATGGAGCTTGGTCGACGGTTTAGCCTCATCGCTGGTTTTGATCTTGGTGTGCAACAACAATCGAAAGCGAGTTCAACATTCGATCCGTGGTGGAGTCCTGTGATTATCGGTCGAATTTCCCTCTCTGATTCGTAGAAAATGGCAATCCGAGTAGAATAATACTCAAAGACAATTTGCCCTTATTCATCCGTTGGCATTAGTATATGTTGTCAATTGCGCAGTTCACTCCTAACCTTGTGTTTACATCAAACTTTTTGATTGGAACGTTCACAATAAACTTCAAACGGATCCTTTCATCTGATGCGCCCAAGAAAATTGACAGAATAGTTGAGTAAGAAATAAAAGAGCAAATCCCATGAATTGCAGTTAGGTTCAAACAAAATCACTACGCATAAAGTTACAATACACGCATAACACAATCGCAAGCATTTGCCCAGATCTTTCTACGAAATATGAATCAATTTATAAGAAAAAACCTTATCTTGGGAATATGGGTACTTTCAAAAAATCGACAAGCCCAAAGCGTTATGCGTAAACCGAAAATAATGAATACCAAAGCAACATTACACTTATTCGTTGCACTACTTTTTTTAGTAGGATGTGTGAATGAAACCGAAGTCATTGTGCCAACAAAGTCGAACATCTCAGAAAGTGTATATGCTTCTGGAGTCGTGAAAAGTGAAAAACAGTATGAAGTATTCGCTCAAGTGAACGGCAAAGTTAAGAACGTGTTTGTTAAAGAAGGAGATTTTGTAAAAAAGGGCGATCCGCTTTTTCAGCTAGAAGGTGTTGGTATGGAATTAACAACAGCTAACGCGCAAATCACTGCCTCAGCAAACGACTACAAACAGAACAATGAAAAACTTATTGATGCAAAAAATGAAATTGCACTCGCAAAAAAGAGATGCGCGAATGATTCCGTTTTGTTAGTAAGGCAGCAACAATTGTGGAGTCAAGATATTGGGTCAAAAGTTGAACTTGAGCAAAAAGAACTGAGTTTTGAGAATTCCAAAGTGAATTTTAAAAAAGCTGAAGTGATGTACAAAGATCTCATGCGTCAACTAAAATTAGCTTCAGATCAAAGCAAGAACAATCTAAAAATGGCGCAATCCTCCGAAAACAATCTAACGATTCGAAGTGAAGTCGATGGCTATGTTTATAAAATAAACGTAAGAAGAGGAGAATTCGCCACATCCCAGAAGCCCTTGGCGATTGTAGGCCAGAAAAATTTTATTATCGAGTTGAATGTAGATGAATTTGACATTGTTAAAATCAAAAAGAACCAAAAAGTAATCGTTCGAATGGACAGCTATAAAAAGCAAGTTTTCGAAGCTCAAATAAGTTTTATTTATCCATCGATGAACGAGCAGACAAGGTCTTTTAAAGTTGAGGCAGTTTTTACAAAAGAACCGAGTGTCCTTTATCTCAACCTGACCTTAGAAGCGAATATCGTGATTCGTGAGAAAAAAAGTGCATTAACGATTCCCACAAGGTATCTCGTAAATGAATCTTCTGTCCTTTTGGAGAATGGATCCGTTAAGAAAGTTGAAATCGGTTTAAGAGACTATTCCAGCGCGGAAATACTGAGTGGCATTGATGAAACCACAAAAATTATTCTGCCAAAAGAATGAAATCTAGACACATCTTTAAAATAGCGAAAGCATTGTTGTTGGCAAGAGCGCGGCAAACAGTGGTGGCTGCTATCGGTGTGACATTCAGTGTGGCATTTTTCATTTCATTATTGGGTTTCATGGAAGGCTTAAATAGTCTTTTGGACGGATTGGTCTTGAACCGCACTCCGCACATCCGCTTGTACAATGACATCAAACCCTCAAACAATCAGCCGATTGACATGGATGCTGATTATAAGAGTTCCCATAATTTTGTGAGTTCGATAAAACCTGCAAACGCGAGGAAAGAAATATACAACATCCAAAATATCCTAGAAAAACTAAATTCAGACCCTAGGGTATACGGCATTGCCCCTAAACTAGGCGCTCAAGCGTTTTATAATTTGGGAAATATAGAACTTACCGGAATAATCAATGGTGTCGATGCCGCCCAAGAGGCGAAGCTATTTAATTTCCAAGATTATGTGTTCGGTGGGAATTATTTGGATCTAGAAAACCAGCCAAACAGCATTATTTTAGGCCAGGGAGTTGCAGATAAAATGATTGCGAAAAAAGGTGATGTCGTTCAAGTCACCACAATAAATGGAGACCAATTTTCACTAAAAGTAATTGGCTTTTATCAATCGGGGGTCGCAGAATTAGATAAAGTACAAAGTTATGTTAGTTTGGCAACTTGTCAGAAATTATTAAAAAAACCGAGTACGTATGTGAGCGATATACAAATCAAGCTCAGAGACATAAACCAAGCACCATTCATCGCCAAAGAATATGCATCGCTTTTTGGCATTGATGCAGAAGATATTCAGACAGCTAACGCGCAATTCGAGACGGGAAGTAGCGCTAGAACAATCATCTCTTTTGCTGTTGGAATCGTACTTTTAATTGTCGCCGGTTTCGGTATTTACAATATCCTGAACATGATGATTTATGAAAAAATGGACACGATTGCTATCCTCAAAGCAACGGGTTTTTCGGGATCTGATGTAAAAAAAATATTTATAGCTATTTCATTGAGTATTGGTATTGCTGGCGCAATTGCAGGCGGAATCCTGGGATTACTTTTTTCATTCATTATTGACAGCATACCATTCAACTCTGCTGCCTTGCCTACTGTCAAAACATACCCTGTCGATTATGGAATACAATACTATTCCATTGCGGTTGTTTTTGCAGTGGCCACTACCTATTTTGCAGGTTGGTTTCCTTCACGAAAAGCAAGTAAAATAGATCCTGTTGAAATATTAAGAGGGAAATAAAATGGAGAATAAAGCAGTTATAGAAGCCAAGTCCATCGTGAAATCATTTTATGACCCTGTGGAAATTGAAGTTTTGAAGGACCTTTCCTTTACGATCAATCGCGGTGAATTTGTATCCATTACAGGAAAGTCGGGATGCGGAAAATCCACCTTACTCTATATTCTTTCGACTATGGATTCAGATTATAAGGGTGACCTATTGATTGACAACGAAAACATGTCCGGTAAATCAGAAAAGCAATTAGCGTTAGTGCGAAATGAGAAAATTGGTTTTGTCTTTCAATTTCACTATTTACTCAACGAATTTAGTGTATTGAATAACGTAATGCTTCCAGGGTTCAAAGCAAATATTCTTTCCGAAAAAGAATTAGAACACAATGCGTATGAACTTTTGAAAAAATTAGGAATAGAAAAACTAATGAATAAAATGGCTTATCAAATTTCAGGAGGAGAGAAACAGCGCGTAGCAATAGCACGGGCCATGATTAATAACCCACTGGTTTTAATGTGCGACGAGCCCACTGGTAACCTCGATAGCAAAAACACTCAAATTGTATTTGACATCTTTAATGAGTTAGTGAGTAATGATAATAAAACGATTCTAGTAGTAACACACGATCAACAATTTGCCGACAAAACGCATAGAATCATTGAAATGGAAGATGGTCGTATACTTAGCCAATAGAAATACACAACTATTCTCAACTATTCATAGACTTTGGCTAAATTTAATCGCGTTTAAACTGAAATTATCCTAATTTTATTCTTCAAAGTTACATCCGCTTGAAATCATTTATACCGTTTTTTCTCCTGGCTCCTCTTCTCTTTGCGTGTTCCGACTCACTCGAAACGGTCGGCACAATTTCAATTCCCTCGGTTAGTCGTGACACAGTCATACTTCGAGAAACCACCATCCATTTAAACAAAGGCGATGTGGTTGAGGTGTGGAACGACATGTTGATTCAAACCCTGCGCAAAGACGACGTTGAGGTTTCCTATGGCCTTGAACAATTCGTGAATGGAACATCCCGTGGTGGTTTAAAAATTGATGCGCTCAAAACAAATCCAACCATTGAATCGGTGGATGAACGCGCCAGAGGTAGACTCGTGAAAGGATTTCAAGGAAAAATGACGTATATCGAAATCAATGAAACCGCTGATTATACATTCAAAGCCATTTTGATAAGCAACGACTCGCTGCTCATTGTTGATCGCGCAAAGTTAGTGTTCAAACGCGTAGCAATTTAACGGAATCGAATCTTTTGATCATTTCCGTCCACGCACAAAAAAAGGAGATCGTTCATTGAACAAATCTCCTTTCTAACATGTTTTGAAAAAATTATGCGTTCATGCGGGCATTGACTTCCATCCAGCCACCGCCATTTTCGCAATCCAATCCTCGTGATTTAAAATATTGAGTGGCTTGTCCACTTCGTCCACCACTTAAACAACAGAACAAGACCGGTTGTTTCAAATCTCGGATTTCTTGCTCACGATCCACTACCTCATTTAGTGGGATATTGATTGATCCTGCAACATTTCCTCCGCTAAATTCTTCGCGTGTTCGAACATCTACAATTGTGTATTCCATCTGATTTAATTTGAATTGTCTCCTGCAAAATTAAACCATTTGAACCGATCGTTTTGTCGTATAAGTTACATAAGTGAAAAATAGTGCTGTTTAGGCAAGTGATCGTTGCATCATCCACACTGTAAAATCTTGAATCTTTATAATCTCAAATATGTTGAACAAAGTAGTAATTCACTATTTTCACATGACTAAAATGATAACAATGAAAAAAACAATGTACGTTAGCTTGTTTTCCTTAGCGCTTCTAGGAATTGTAAGCTGTGGGGATTCTGGCGCGGATTCAGAATCAACAAATGAGACCGAACAAAAAACGGAAGAAGCCGTGACACCAGAGAAGAAGGAGGAGATGGATAAAACCATCAAAATGCAGGAAGAAGCTGAAAAGCTGGACAAGGAATTGGACGAATTCATAAAATCACTTTAAATCGAACAGTATGAAAACAATTATCACAATGTTGTCAATCATGATTATCGCAGGTGTTCTCGCTCAAGGAAAATCGGAGAAAGCCAAGGAGAAATCTGAAGACGGTAAATTAAAAACCGAAATAAAGTCAGAGGACAATAACGGGAAAGATAAATCGCCCAAAGAAAAAAAGAAGGATAATGATGAGCTTTCTGAGCAAGATAACGAAAAATCGAAGAAAGAAAAGAAGGAGAAATCCAACAATGGCAATGCCTACGGCAAGGACAAACAAGGTATGTCTGGAAAGGAGTTCGGTCAGTTTCGAGCTTCAGAGGCCAAAGCCAAAGCGAAAAAAGTGAAAACAGCCGAGGAAGCTGAAGCTCTCATCCAAAGCTCTAAAGAAAGAATAAAAGAAACAATGGAATCGATTAGTACTAAAATGACCGATGTCCGAACGATTTTGATGGAGAAATTGGAAGAAAAAGTACTCACACAAACCAAATTCGACGAAAAATTGAAGCAGCTCATGGAATTTGACAAGCGACAAGCAGCGTTAATGAAGCAGTTAAACTGACAAAATAAAACACGTTAAAAATGCCCGAGCAGCAAATGTTTGGGCATTTTTTTTTACATAAACTCCCAGGCACTTTGATAGCCATTGATCTCTTCGAGATAGGTCAAAAATTTCCCGTAAAATGGATCTAGGCCAATCGTAGCGCTATCTCCCACAACGATCAATTGTTCTTTCGCGCGGGTCATCGCGACATTCATTCGGCGATAGTCCTTTAAAAACCCAATGTTTCCCTCATTGTTGGATCGCACAAGCGAAACCAGAATGATGTTCATCTCTTGTCCTTGAAAACTATCAACGGTGCTCACCTTCATTTCTTTCTTGAAAATGGATTTTGCCAATTGAACCTGCCCAGAATAGGGCGAAATGAATCCCACATCTTCCATTTTCCATGCGTTTGCTTCAATGATTTTACGCAAAACATCCAATTCTCCTTCATTGGTTAAACTGTGACCGTCTTCCCCCGCCTTTTCCTCAAAGCCCGTTCCAGCAGTATCGTAGAATAAAACATGTTGAGAATTATCCTGTTGATGTTCAGGCGTTATCAATTTCCCGTCGTAGAAATACGCATTGGAGAATTCGGCGATCGACTTGCGCATACGGTATTGCGTATCGAGAAAATGAATGGATGAACAATTTTTGAAACACTGCTCAAGAATCGACACATCGAAGCCCTTTTGAGCCGCTTGATTGGAAAGAACCGTGGGCGGCAATTGAAATGGATCGCCGGCAAGCACCCAGTTGTTGGCAAATGGAAATACGACCCACGCCAAGGGTTCAATCGATTGTCCAGCTTCATCCATCACGACCACATCGAAGTGCGTTGCTTTCGGTACCGCGTTGTGAATTCCAATTGGCGTTCCGAGAATCACATCGGAAACATCAAAACATTTTTGATCCAAGTATTCGCGAATGTCCCGAATTTCCTTGCGAATCCGTTTCACTTCAAGCATCAAGGCTTTGCGCTGTTCACGTTCGGCTTTTCCAAAATTTCGCTTGTATTGATAAGACATCTTGCGCAACTCTTCGGCGCGAATCTTCAATTTCTTGATTTCCTTTTGCTCCTTTGAATCTTGCATGCGCCCTTCCAAGGTGTGCGGAAAAATTGCATCGTCCACTTTTACGGTGTTTCCAACGCGGAGAATATTCACGTTATACTTAAGCAGGCCTTTCGCAACATTGTCCACAGCAGCATTGCTCGGTGCTGTCACCAAAATGCGTTTACCATCTTTGATGAGCTGCAGAATTGCTTCAATCAGCGTAGTTGTTTTTCCTGTTCCGGGCGGACCGTGAACGATTGTTAGTCCATCATTTGCTACAATTCCACTCACCGCATCTCGTTGACTTTCATTCAGCTGTCCGTTCTGGAACTCGATTTCGCGTTCGGCTTTCAACACGTTACCAAAAGGCGCGGAACCATGAATTTGAGTAAACAGATTTTTCATGATTGGCAATTCACCAATTCCCTTCACGGCGGTTTTCATGCACTCACTCGTGTAGTGATCGGGCGCCAATTTCAAGCCCACACCGCGGTCTTCAATCCAATCTGGAAAATCCGGTGCATACAAGCGAAACGAGCCAGATTTGCCATCTAAGGAGAGCAGAATTCCTTTCACACTTTCTTCTCCATCAATGACGCATTCGATGGCGCTGCTGTCGCGAAATGCTGACGTGTCGCACGCGTATGGCAGTTTGAACGAAATTTCAGGATAATCCGCGTAACCAAACGATTTTCGGGTCACATTGATTGGATGAAGCATCACGCCTATTGACTTCAGCTGTTTGAAACCCTCGGTTCCCTTCACGCCATAGCGATCTTCCTGCTCCCGCATGTCTAAAGCGATGCACGACAATAATGTTACTTGGTGTGGATGGAGTTCTTCCATGTTGAGGATTGAAATTTACGATCGCAAGTTAACTCAATTCCGCTTCAAAAAACTTCCAAATCGGTTCATCGGGCACGGGTGCGACCACGGAAATTGTTTCTTTGGACGTTGGGTGTTCGAATGACAAACTTCGCGCATGGAGACAAATTGAGCCATCCTTGTTGGATCGTTTTGCGCCATATTTCAGATCTCCTTTGATGATGCAGCCAATTTCCCCGAGTTGACAGCGAATTTGATGATGTCGTCCCGTTTCCAGCTGAATCTCCAGTAGATGATACTTATCAGACGACGCTAACCATTTATACTCTAAAATTGCTTTTTTCGATCCGTCCACCTCCTTTTTGTGGGCGTACGATTTGTTTTGCTTTTCATTTTTTTTGAGAAAATGCTCCAAACGCCCACTTTTCGCGGCTGGCATTTGTTCCACAATCGCCCAATAGACCTTTTTTGGAACGCCATTTCTAAATTGTTCGCTCAAACGAGAAAGTCCTTTTGTCGTGCGCGCAAACACCACAGCTCCCGTTGTAGGTCGATCCAATCGGTGCACTACCCCACAAAACACATTTCCCGGTTTGTTGAATTTGACCCTCAAAAATTCCTTGATTTCATCTGCCATGGGTTCATCACCCGTTTTATCGCCTTGCACGATATCACCTGAGCGTTTGTTGACGACGATGGTGTGGTTGTCGAGATGGAGAAGCTGGATCATTGGATTTTTGGATGGTTGGATTTTTGGATTATTAGATTTTTGGATTATTAGATTTTTGGAGAGTGAAGAGTGTTGGAAAGTTGGAGAGTCGGATTAATGAAGACAATTGGATCTGAATTTTGAGATTTGCTTAATGATTATGGTTAACTCTTCACTTAATTTTAAATAATTTTCATCCGATAAAAAGTTTAAGTCGCGTGCAATCTCCAATTGTGTTTCCAACTCGTATGCTGAACCGACTGAGATTTGAAGAAATCGTCCAAAATCCCTATCAGACTTTCGCGAAGTTCCCTCTGCAATATTAGACGGAATAGATACGGCTGCTCTTCTCAACTGATTAATAATTCCAAACTTTTCATCACTTGGGAACTCTTTAGTTACTTTATATATTTCAACACTTAAATCTTTGCTTCTATTCCAAAAATGTAAATCACGATATCTATGCATTGACTGAAAATTAGATTCTCCCTTTAATTTAATGAAAAAATTCACTTAAGCAATGTTTCTCTTAAAAATATAAATCATGTGATTAATGTTCCAAAAATCCAACTCACCAACCCCAGCGAAGCCAGAAACGCAGTTAATCTAACGTTCCAAAAATCCAACCATCCAAAAATCTAACAATCTCAGTACGATTCGTCATCACTTGGAAAATCACCAGACTTCACATCTTCGATGTAGCGTTGGAAGGATTCGAGCATTTCTTGGTATAGGTTGTGGTATTTTCGGAGGAAGCGCGGATTGAATTCGTTATTGATTCCAAGCATATCGTGGACTACAAGTACTTGACCGTCAACGCCATTTCCTGCACCAATTCCGATGATTGGGATGCGCACGGCTTTCGCTACTTCTGTGGCCAAATCAGCTGGAATTTTTTCGAGAACAATCGCAAAACATCCTGCTTCTTCGAGTAATTTGGCGTCTTCGATTAGTTGCTGAGCTTCGTCTAGTTCCTTTGCACGAACCACGTATGTTCCAAATTTGTAGATGGATTGAGGTGTGAGTCCAAGATGTCCCATCACAGGTATTCCAGCGGACAAAATGCGGTTGACAGATTCAATAATTTCTCTCCCTCCTTCCAATTTCACAGCGTGTCCACCCGATTCCTTCATGATACGGATAGCGCTTGATAACGCTTCTTTAGAGTTACCTTGATAGGTTCCAAAAGGCATATCGACCACAATCAGTGCTCGGTGAGCAGCTCGCACAACAGACGACGCATGGTAAATCATTTGATCAAGCGTGATGGGGAGCGTTGTTTCGTGTCCAGACATGACATTTGACGCTGAATCACCCACCAAAATTACGTCAATACCAGCAGTATCTATGATGCGCGCCATTGAATAATCATAGCCTGTGAGCATCGAGATTTTTTCGCCTTCATTTTTCATTGTTTGAAGAACTTTCGTGGTGACGCGCTTAACGTTGTTGTGTACTGACATATCAAAAACTATTTGTCAAATCTACGGATTTTGTACTCAAAAGTTCCAAATTCCAGATGAATGATAGGCAGAAAGCATTGTCGGATGAAAAAAAATCCTGTAAATTTGTGAAAAATTCAAAGCGAAGGATGTGTAGTATCGAATTTAATTCGTAATATTGCACCCCGTTTTGAACGGTGAACAAATGAATTGAGCGACATGGATTTTATTAAAGAACTTGAAAAAGAGATCATTGAGGCGAATAACCTTCCTGATTTTAAAAGTGGAGATACAGTAATCGTATCCTATAAGATTAAAGAGGGTGCAAAGGAGCGTATCCAACAGTTCCAAGGGGTTGTTTTGCAACGCAAAGGGTCTGGTTTAACTGAAACGTTTACTGTTCGTAAGATGTCAGGTAACGTAGGTGTTGAGCGTATTTTCCCAATTTCTTCTCCATTCCTTGACAGCATTGTGGTAACGAAAAGAGGTCGTGTACGTCGCGCTCGTATTTTCTACTTCCGCGAGCTTACTGGGAAAGCTGCTCGTATCAGAGAGAAAAGAAGCTACGTTTCTTAAACGTATTTTATATAATTTTGAAGTCCCGATTGATGTTCAGTCGGGATTTTTTTATTTACCTAAGTTGAGATTGCTGACCGAATGATTATAATTGCTAGCTGAAGTAATCATAATGGAAGCAACTAGATCAACAGTATTCATGTTACTGGCAATAACTAGAAAGAACTGAGCACCACTTACGTCAACTTGGAAGGAAAACAATGCTATCAGGCCAATTCACATTGCAGTAAACCTACAGGTAACGAATCAGAAAATGATTGAACGGCGTTTTTTACATGCCTTCGATCACGAAATCTGTACGGCGATTTTTCGCGCGATTGGTATCCGAATCATTTGCCACCTTGGGCATTGTTTCTCCGTAGCCATTTGCTTTCAAGCGTTTTTGATCAACACCTAAAGAGACAAGGTAATCGCGAACACCTTGTGCACGGCTTTCAGAGAGTGCCAAATTTCGCGCATCATCGCCAACGTCGTCCGTGTGACCCTGGATCGAAACCGTAATCGTTGGATTTTCCTTCAAGAAACGTGCAAAGCCTTTGAGGATGAACTTCGATTGATCATTCATGGTGGATGAACTTGTCGCGTACAGAATTTCATTAATGGTATACGAAGTTCCAACTTTAAGTTCTCGGACATCCAAATTTTGTCCTTTGATCACAACATTTGCAGTCACCTCTTCTTTCTCGATCAGTTTTGCATCAAAGGCATGTCCTTCTTTTTTAACGGTCACTAGAACATCTCCAGGCACATCTTGTTTGATCACTGTTGCATATTTCCCATCATTTCCATTCACCTTCACCTGAGTCACCTCGTCGGATCCTTCGTATTGCACTTCAATCGTAGCATCTGATACGGCCGTACCATTCTCATCCTTCAATTCTCCCTTTAAAATCGCAACTGCTTGTGGCCGAGCTTCTTCATACAATTCGAACGAATAAATGTTCCATTCGCCGCGCACACTAGAGGAATAATATGCCAATTTACCATCAATCGAAACGAATAGTCCTAGCTCATCAGCTTCAGTGTTTATAGGATAACCAATGTTTTTAGGCTCTGACCATACTCCATTTTCTTTTCGAATGTAGAAAATATCCAACCCACCAACACCCGGACGTTCTTTGGTGCATTGAGAAACAAAATAAAGTGTTTCGCTGTCCTGATGTAAAAATGGACTTTTGTCTTTTCCAGCAGTGTTGATTTCAGCGAATGGTTTAGGATCTCCCCATGTTCCATCGGTGTTTCGATGAACGACAAAAATATCATTGTCTTGAGTGTTCGGACCATTTACAGTATAGTAAAGTGTGTTTCCATCCGCTGAAAGTGTGGGCTGAGCATCCCAACGTCCTTTACCATTAATTTTGTCGCCCATGTTTTGCAAAGGTGTCCATTCATAGTCGTTTCCACCATTTCCCTTCCGCTCATAGGTCGTTTGATACAGGTCGCAGTTCATGTACTTTTGTCCACTCACCTCAATTGGGTTACACGCACACAAAATCATCTCTTTGTTATCCACAGACATCGTCGCAGCGCCATAACTCGCAAACGATCCATCATTGAATGGATAATTTACGGGCAATCCTTCCGTGAAGGGTCCTGTCATTCCCGATCTTTCAGCAATTGTGAATTCCTCAACAACATTGGATTGAATGTCGCCCAAGTTTTTTCGGTCAATTTTACGCGTAAAGAACATCAATTCATTGTCCGGAGAAATCATCGGAAAGTATTCATCATTGATGGTACTCACCTTTTGAACAATTTTAGGTTCAAAGGGCACCGTGACGCTAGTGGCTTTTTCCTCTGCTGCATGTATATCAAGCACTTCTTGAACATCAGCTAATTTTTTTGTAAAATCATCAGGATAGCGATTCGTATCGGAATGTTTAAATTTCTTGAATGCGTTGAACCATTTCACTGCCTCAGGCATATCTTGTTGTGTATAGTTAATGACGCCCAAGTAATAGGTGCAATTGGCGTGAAAATCGGAGCACAAATCCAGGGTTGCGATGAACATATCCTCAGCTTTCTTGAAACTTCGATCACCCAATGTTGGATTTGGTTGTGTTTCGTAATATTCCACTCCGACCTCGTATGCATACATTGCGTATTCGTAGTAGGCGGTTGCATTTCCTTCATCTTCAGCAATTGCCGCGTTGAAATTATCTACAGCCGACTGCGGGTCGGTGGCATTGATTCCAGCTTCGATTAATTTCAAGATTTTTTTTGAAGGTGGTACACAAGCTTCAGCCTCTTCCTGAGCAAAAAGACACGTTGAAACACCAATAAATAATGAAGTTATGTAAAGTATTTTCATCCAGATAATTCCGTTTGGTTCAAAAATTAAGGAGCGAATCAAATTCCGTACCCAAAACAGTATATCGTAAAAATCGATTAAAAGTTACATGAAAAAGAAGGGGATTTTAGAAATCTAGATCGTCATTTCTGTAAACGCGATCGACGGTGATTCCATCGTCGATGCTTGTGGCTTCCATGGAGTGCACATCAAAAGTCATTGGCTCTTCAATGGACTTGACAAGATAACCAATGCCAAGATAGAGGGGTACAGCAACCCAAATGTACATCACAACAGAAACAAAACTCACTACCAAAGTCGAAATGATATAGGCTAAAATCAATTCTGGATTTAGCGAACTCGCTTGTGATAGAAGAAAGAAATTCAACGGGAAATATAACGCGAAGGTGCAGACATGGCTGACCGTTCCCACCTCGAGAGACAGTAAAAAAATTCGTCGAGGTGTTAATTTCCCTTCGCTCCTCAACTGCCGACGAAACGCAAAATAGGCAGTAACGAAAACCATGATGATCACTGAAGGGACGAATACCCATGAGAGCATTTCAATGATTGAATTGATCATCAAGGTTCCAACAATTCCAGCCACAATAGCACAGAGAAGTGCGTATTTGACGGGGCGAGCAAGTTGATTTAACACATTCATATTGATTAGCTTACAAGGTTGGTGGCAGCCATTTCAATGGTTGGAAACTTAAATTCAAAACCATCATCGAGCAGCGCTTTGGGTTCAACACTCATGCTATCGAGGATCAATGAAGGCTCTGTTTTCAGGAAAAAAGCACCTATTTTCAAAACAAACTCGGGTGCTGGTATCCCGAACGAACGTCCATTTGCTTTTCGCAGGGCGCGCATAAAGTCCGAATTGGTGATTGGATTTGGTGAGCTCAAATTTATAGGACCTCGCAGTGATGAATGCAAAATGTACTCAATCGCAGAAACATAATCGTCGATGTGAATCCAACTCATCATCTGTTTTCCTGATCCTTGCTTCCCTCCTAGCCACGATCTCACCAAACGGTTCACAACGGGAAAAGCGCCGTCTTCTTTGCCCAGCACAACTGTTGTTCTAACAGCAACTTGGCGCACATCGGAATAGGTGAAGGCAAAAAATGCATCTTCCCATTCTTTTGAAACTTCAGCAATAAAATTGTTCGCAACCTCGGTATCGGCTTCTGTATTTCGATGTCCCTGTTGGAATGCATAAATAGAAGCACCGGATGCATTGATCCACAATTTTGGTTTCACCTTGCACAGATCGATCGCCTGACCTATAACCTGTGTGCTTTCGATTCTGCTGTCCAAGATGCCTTTTTTATTTTCTTCCGTGTGCCGACAATTGACTGATTTCCCTGCCAAATTGATTACAGCTTCTGCACCTTCTAGCTCCGATTGCCATTCTTCCAGATTTTTCCCATCCCAAACCACGTAGCGCAAGTTGTGCGATGGTTTTTTGGGCGATCTTACAAGACCGATCACTTCATACTCTTTCGAGAAAGTGTCACAGAGATGTCCCCCTATAAATCCATTTGCTGCGGCTATTACAATTCGTTTCATCTTACAAGTCGTTTACATTCCTATTTTAACAAACGAATGATACTTCCAAAAAACGCATTCTCCTCCATTTTCATTAAGGTATCTGACGTTTTGTTCATTCTTCCAACGAGGCGCTCGATGTCACCCACCATTTTCACAAAATTGAGCGATTGCGGATCAGCTTCATCCACTGCTTTTAAGCGATTGAGGTGGTGCATCAACGGTTCAATTTCACGGCGTTTTCGCTCGCGCGTGATGCGCTTTGCAACCTCCCACATGTCTTTTTCTGCGGTGAAAAACTCCTTGCGATCACCGGATTTCGAAACTTTGTAGACCAGGTTCCAAACCATCAATTCACGAAGATTCACGTTCGCTCCTCCCCGAGAAATGGCCAAGGTATCCATGATATCGTCCGTACTCAGTGCGTCATCGCTTGTCAACAACAAAGCGTGAACCTGCGCCATGGTCTTGTTGATTCCCCACTGTGAACCAAAATTGCCCCAAAGCTGAATAAATTCTAATTGTGCTTCTGTAAATTTCATAACACAAATATATAAAACTTTCAATAATTATTGAAAATAATATAATATATTTTTTCATGCATCGATTTGCCATCGCAATCTCAGGAGAATCCTTATCTTGGAACTCGAAAAATTACTTTATGAAATCAACATTTCTTATTTCCTTACTTCTTTTCTCCTCTTTTACTGCCTTCGGACAGAAAAAAAAGGAGTCAAAAGATGAAAAATCAGGCATCGAAGCCTCCACAGTATCTGGTCTTTCATTCCGTTTGGTTGGTCCAGCATTAACTTCTGGTCGGATCGCTGATATTGCCGTAGACCCGTCGAACTCAAACATCTGGTATGTTGCCGCAGCCTCTGCTGGCGTCTGGAAAACAAGCAATCATGGCACAACCTTTTCACCCATTTTTGATGGTGAAGGTTCCTATTCCATCGGTTGTATCACCCTTGCTCCATCGAATTCTAACGTGGTATGGGTGGGAACAGGAGAAAACAACAATCAACGTTCTGTGGCGTATGGTGATGGCGTATACAAATCGGTCGACGGCGGTAAATCCTTTAAAAACATGGGGTTGAAAACCTCAGAGCACATTGGGAAAATTATTGTTCATCCCACTAATGAAAACATTATTTGGGTTGCTGCTTATGGTCCCGTTTGGAGTAAGGGTGGTGAACGAGGCGTCTACAAATCCATTGATGGAGGCACAACTTGGGAACGAACCCTCAATATTTCCGAAAATACAGGAATCGCGGAAATTGCCATTGATCCAACAAACCCTGATGTTTTATATGCTTCCGCGCACCAACGTAGACGTCACGAATGGACATATATTGGTGGTGGACCAGAATCAGGTTTGCACAAATCAATCGACGGTGGAAAAACATGGAAAGCCATCAACTCGGGTCTTCCGGAAGGAAACATGGGACGCATTGGAATCGCGGTTTCACCAGTAGATGCGAATTACGTTTATGCGATTGTGGAAGCACGCGACGATAAAGGTGGATTTTTCCGATCGACAAATCGTGGTGAATCGTGGTCGAAAATGTCAGGTTTCAACACCAGTGGCAATTATTATCAAGAAATTATTTGTGATTTAACGAACCGTGATAAGGTCTTTGCAATGGATACTTGGTTGCATCACACGGAAGATGGTGGTAAGACATTTAAAGAAACGGGTGAAGACAAAAAGCACGTGGACAACCACTGCATTTGGATCAACCCGAACGACCCAAATCATTGGATCGTTGGTTGTGATGGTGGTTTGTATGAAACATTTAATCACGCAAAAGACTGGAAATACTACGCAAATTTGCCAATCATTCAGTTCTACAAGGTGGCGACAGATAATGCTGAGCCATTCTACAATATCTATGGAGGAACGCAAGACAACAATTCAATGGGAGGACCTGCCGCAACGATTAACAACGCGGGAATTCTCAATTCAGATTGGTTCATTACAAATGGTGGTGACGGTTTTGAATCGGCGATTGATCCTACAAATCCGAACATTGTTTATGCTCAGGCACAGTATGGCTGGTTGGTTCGCTACGATAAGACGTCAGGTGAAAAAACGCCGATTCAACCTATGCCAGCGGTTGGTGAACCCGCATACCGTTGGAATTGGGATGCGCCAATCATCATTTCAAAACACGATCCTAAAACGATCTACTTTGCTGCAAATAAACTATTTAAAAGTACAAACCGTGGTGATGATTGGAAAGTAATCTCTCCTGACTTGTCGCAACAAATTGACCGCAATAAACTTCCTGTGATGGATCAAGTTTGGTCGATTGACGCAGTCATGAAAAACGCGTCCACAACCATTTACGGAAACGTTGTAGCACTAGATGAGTCTCCCAAGAAAAAGGGTCTATTGTATGCAGGAACGGACGATGGGTTGATTCAAGTATCCTCGGATGATGGTGCATCTTGGAGCAAACTGAGTGCATTCACTGGTATTCCTGCGAACACGCGTGTGAACATGATTTCAGCGAGTCTTCACGATGAAAATGAAGTATTTGCTGTGTTCAACAATCACCGTTCTGGAGATTTTAAACCATATGTGATGCGCAGTGGCGACAAAGGAAAAACGTGGGTGTCGATCGCATCCAATTTGCCCGAGCGCGGTTCCGTTTATGCAATCCGACAAGACCATGTTGATCCAAATTTATTGTTTGTTGGAACCGAATTCGGAGCCTATTTTTCAAACGACGCAGGGAAAAACTGGACAAAATTAGCTGGACTTCCAACCATTGCGGTGTATGATTTAGACATTCAGGAGCGCGAAAACGATTTAGTTGCAGCAACCTTTGGACGCGGGTTCTACGTACTGGACAACTATTCTCCACTTCGATCGCTTTCAAAAGAAGTTATGGATAAAAATGCGCACCTCTTCCCAATCAAGGACGCGTTGTTGTATATTCCATCCGCGCCACTTGGCTTGAGCGGAACAGGATCTCAGGGTGCTGATTTGTGGAACGCTGAAAATCCAACTTTTGGAGCTGTGTTCACATTGTACGTAAAGGATACCGAAACATCGTTGAAGGACGCACGCGTGAAGAAACAAACAGAGGCAGAAAAAGCAAAAACCGCTGTTGAATATCCAAGTTTTGATGAGCTCAAGCAAGAGAAGTTGGAAGACAAAATCGAATTGATTTGGATCATCCGCGACGATGCTGGAAATGAAGTGAAACGTCTCATTAGCTCTCCTCAAAGAGGAATTTCGCGGATGGCTTGGAACTTACGCATGGAATCGACATCACCCATCACCCTCAAGAAAAGTGAACCCGGTCGTTATTCCGATCCTGACGATGGATTTTTAGTAAATGCTGGCACATATTCAGTTGAAGTTGTGAAAATTAAGGACGGCATTGTGACGCAAGTGGCAGGAAAAACAACGTTTGTGGTGAAAGAATTGGATAACAGAACGATCAAAGCGGAAGATGTTGCTGCATTAGCAGCGTTCCGTGAGGAGGTCGCTGAGCTTACGCGTAGCATTGACGGTTCTGGACGTATGATGGGAGAAACCAATGATAAATTGGCACTTATTGAACAAGCCATCAAAACATATCCTGGAACAGATATACAGCTGTTGAGCGAAGTGGAAGCATTGAAAAATATTTACCACGATTTATCGGTTGATTTATGGGGAGATGGCATTCGCGCTTCACGTGAGTTTGAAACAGAACCAAGCATCACGGGTAGAATTGGCATGGTGAGC
>JBFYPU010000227.1:0-6951 GCA_041303175.1 Crocinitomicaceae bacterium
CTCCCACTCGCTTCGTGTCATACGTTACATCGATCATTCCCGTTTGACCTGGCATAATGGGTTCTTTCGACCACGTTGGAACTGTACATCCACACGAACCTTTCGCATCCGTAATGAGCAATGCTTCAGTGCCGACATTTTTGAACGTAAATGTGTATGTTCCATTCCCTGAATATTCAACATCACCGTAATTGTGAACGTCCTTTACGAATTCGATACCAGGTCCTTGAATAATTTCTTGAGCTATTGCAGATGTCATTATTCCTGCGAAAAGGAGGAACATAACGGATAGTATTGACTTTTTCATATTTGTGTTAATTAAGTTTCGTGTTTAAGAATACAAAGATGATTCCATTTTTCAACATTTCCATCAAAAAAACGAGCGAAAGATTTAATTTTTCGTTAAAAAGATGGGTAATCGTTTAACGCGGTGGTGATCTGGTCACAAATGAGGGCAATAGCGTTGAAATTTTTGTAACATTCGTGACCCTGATTCGGAATGACAATGGGTTGGATATTCATTCGTGTGAACCAGTCATTCTTCGGTCCAAATTCTTCTAGTTCACCAAAGTAGATGGTGTTCAACGCAGTTGGAACTTTCGTTTCGTTGCGCAATCGGGTTGCGGAAACAGTGGTGATTGAGATGGCATTCGTTGCTTCAAGGGCAAATTTCCAAGCGATTGTACCTCCCACACTAAACCCGAGGAGCCAGATTTCTGTCGGTTCCGCCGATCGAAGGTTGTTTACAGCTCTTTCGATGCCGCCGTTTGTATAGGCGTAGTGAAGTTCATCTGGATTGAGGTGCACAATTTCAGCGAGTTCGCGGCAGTCGTATTCAACAACGATAAAATGAGTTCTCAACGCGTTTCGATATGCTTCCATCCACGATTCATTGGAAATACCAAAGAGGTCAGAAAGCACAACGAGTCGGGGTTTATTCATTGGGGACAACTTTCACTTTGAATCGAAGGAGCTGTTCCTTTTTCTTGGCGTTCGTTTGAAGCCGAATAGTTCGATCTTGGTAATAATATTTGTCTTTGGTGTCGAAGGTGACTTTTAAGGTAAACGACTCTCCGGGCGAGATTGGTTTTTTCGGGAGAACAACTTTCGTACAGGTGCAATCTACGTGGTAATCAGAGATGATTAGAGGCACTGTCCCTGTATTTTTGACAACGAAATTATGGGTGACAACAACGCCTTGTTTCGCATCAGGGAACTTGTGGAGGGCTTTATCTATACTAAATTCCGCCGCTTGACAGAAGCCAAGGGCGGAATTGAATGTTATCAGTATGAGCGCTAAAAGCAGCTTCATTTAGTTATTTGCAGGTGCTCCTGATGTATCTACAGGTGCTCCTGTTACTGGTTCTGGAAGTACATTTCCTTTGATGCGAAGTACCGTAGTTGGCAAGTTCACCGCATTGGAAGTGATTGTTACATTTTTGTTGATGGCTCCTGGGCGTTTAGTATCGTATTTAACAGTGATTGTTGCTGTTGCTCCTGGTGCGATAGGCTCTTTTGGATAAGATGGTACAGTACATCCACAAGATCCCTTTGCGTTTTGAATCACCAACGGCTCATTCCCTGTGTTTTTGAATTCGAATGAACATTGTCCATTTCCTCCAAATTTCACCTCACCATAATCGTGTGTATCACTTACAAACTCGATTTTCGGCCCATTCGCTTCTTGAGCGATCACAGATGACATCGATGTTGCTACGAAAATCATCATTAAAGAAAATAATACCTTTTTCATTTATTTTGGTGTTAAAGTTTTTTAATTCGTTTGAAACAAATATAGTGCAAGTTTTTCGATTCGACACCATTTTAACACATCGTTAACAGCACACAAAAAAACCTAGTTTTGCTGCTTGATGAGCTCTTCAAACGTGAGGTCAATCGTCTCCAATCGGGATTTTGCTTGACTGATGATTTCGGGATCAATCTTCGGATATTCTTTGATCAATTTCTCTAAATAATACCGTATCTTCTCTTTGTTTCTTGGAACCGCTTCCGTGTCGTAATAGAGTGCGTTACTTTGCAAAGCCAACCAACGTTCTTCGTATTTTGGGTACCTTTCGATCAAGGTGTCGGCATATTTCACCGAGAGTTCAGAAACGCCCATTCCAGAATAAGTCATGTAGATCTTCGCGAGACTTCTTGCGGCATCCTTGTCGTTTGGATAGGCTTGGTACATCAACTTCAATTTTTCGAGATAGGCCTGTTGCAAGAGGTTTGTAAGTTTACTTTGCGGGCCTTGCGTTTGCGAAATTTGCATGATTGAATCTTCCAATTGCTTGATTCCAACGCGCAATACGTTTGCTTCAGGAACTTCCGTTGTGTAAAATTTATCCTTTTCGTTCACTTTTTTTTCTTCTCCGCCACAACTCACAAGGGTTCCTAGAAATACGGATGCAATAACTATGTAATTTTTCATTTCTAACTATTAGGAGCGTTGTTTTTTACGAAGTGGGAATTTCATGCGGTAAGTCACTTTAATTTCTCCTTTTGAAATGTTGGAAAGTCGCTTTGTGAGGAGACGTTTCTTGAGCGGTGAGATGCGGTCTGTAAACAAAATACCTTCGATATGATCGTATTCATGTTGAATAATTCTAGCCGCAAATCCCTCAAAGGTTTCTTCTTTCAGGTTCCACTTTTCATCGTAGTAAGAAACCAAAATGCGTTCTTTTCGATACACCTCTTCGCGAATATCTGGGATAGACAAGCATCCTTCGCTAAACGCCCATTCCTCACCTGATTCTTCCTCGATAATTGGATTAATGAATACTTTTTTGAATTCTAAAAGTCCCGCTGCACGTGGATCTGGAGATTCCTCATCGTCATCTTCAGCAAAGGGTGATCCATCTACTATGAACATTCGGATCGACTGCCCAATTTGGGGAGCTGCCAAACCTACACCAGATGCTTCATACATTGTTTCAAACATATCGTCGATCAAATCCTGAAGTCCTTCGTGCCCTTTCTCAATCTCAACTGCTTCCTTTTTGAGGACGGCATCGCCATACGCTACAATTGGTAATATCATTCTTGCTAAATTGTCTTACAAAATTAGTGCTTTTCGGGGAGATTTTCACCTTTACACGTCAATTTGGAGCGGATTTTATACAACTCTTAACGATCTAGGTAGGATTGTAAGATGATTGTTGCACTCACTTTATCAATCAGTTCTTTTTCTTTGAGCTGCTTTTTTGTCGCGCCAGCAGAAAACATGGATGCTGATGCCATTTTGGAGGTGAACCGTTCGTCAATGAGCACGACTTCCACTCCACTAAATTGGTCTTCAAGTGCCGCTTTGAGCATGCGTACGTTTTCGCTGATATGGCTGTCTTCGTTGTTCAAGCGCTTAGGCATTCCGAGCACAATGGTTGAGAAGTTTTCTTTTTGCTTTAGCGCGACCAAATAATCCATGAGGTTTTTCGATTCCACCGTTTCTAACCCAAAAGCGAACATGCGACTTTCATCAGACAGTGCAATTCCTGTTCGTTTCAATCCAAAATCTATACTTACCACTTTCCCCATGGATGCAAAGATGCTTGAAAGATTTCGATTGAAGAAACGTGAAGCCGATAGGGTTGACTATTTTTGCAGCATAAACGATGAAACATGAGAACGATAATTGAAGCAGCTTGGGAGAACAGAGAATTATTGAACGATCCGAGGACTATTGAAGCCATCAATCAGGTGATTGAATCAATCGACAAAGGACTTTTGCGTGTCGCGGAGCCGCTCGAAAATGGTGAGTGGCAAGTCAATGAATGGGTGAAAAAAGCCGTTGTGATGTACTTCCCGATTCGCCAAATGGAAACAATTGAGGTGGGGCCGTTTGAGTTTCACGATAAAATGGCGCTCAAAACAAACTATAAAGAATTGGGCGTTCGGGTTGTTCCACCAGCTGTGGCGCGCTACGGTGCATTCATTGCATCAGGTGTGATTTTGATGCCATCTTATGTCAATATTGGTGCGTACGTAGACGCTGGAACCATGGTAGACACGTGGGCAACGGTTGGTTCATGTGCTCAAATTGGAAAAAATGTTCATTTGAGTGGCGGCGTTGGAATTGGTGGTGTGCTCGAACCGTTACAAGCGGCACCGGTAATCATCGAGGATGGCGCATTCATTGGTTCTCGCTGCATCGTGGTGGAAGGTGTACGCGTTGGAAAGGAAGCTGTTTTGGGTGCGAATGTTGTATTGACGAAGTCGACAAAAATCATCGATGTGACGGGAAATGAGCCGAAAGAACACCGCGGCTATGTTCCAGACCGAAGCGTCGTAATTCCAGGGTCGTATACCAAGCAATTTCCTGCAGGAGAATTTCAAGTGCCATGTGCGCTAATCATCGGACAGCGCAAGGCTTCAACCGATCTTAAAACGTCATTGAACGAGGCATTGAGAGAACACAATGTAGCGGTTTGATCGAATGAATTTGATGCGAATGAAATGTTAAATGTTTGAACAAAACGACAATAATTCAAGCCAAAGGAATGGATCATTAACATTTTTTTACATCTTTGGCACGCCCTTTGTAAAATGAGGAGCAAGAATGATTTTTGACTAACTAATTTAATTTTATGAAGAAGATTTTACTTTTTATGGGAGTTATTTCCCTAGGAACCAATGCAATGGCTCAATTGCAAGTTGAACAAGGTGACATTATCATTGATCCTTATGTTGGCGTTCCAAACTGGGCAAACAGTATCCTTTATAGCCAAATTGACGAAGAAAATTCTGGTGCAACGGATTACAAAGTGAATGGTGGTATTTTTAGCTATGGAGGTCGTGCTGAATATATGGTTGCTGATGATTTTGGCGTTGGTGTTGATATCAACTACGAAGTATCAGGATACAACTTCAACGATACTGTGTTTGTGTTTGATCCAGTTTCTGGAAATACGGTCACAACAAAGTACAACTACGATTACAAGGCTAAAAAATTGCGCGCTATGTTCCGTTTGAACTACCATTTCGTTCAAAATGAGCGTGTTGACGCATACACAGCTTTTGGTGCTGGTTACAAAAGCGTAAACCGTGAGTTTACTACAAATGATCCAAATGGAACGAGTGATGAATTGACAGGTGCACTTGTTCCTGTTGCCTTTAGATTGGCTGTTGGAGCACGTGTTTATTTCACAAACAACATTGGTGCACACGTTGAAATCGGTGCATTTGGAGGTGCTTTATTGCAGTTTGGGGTTTCAGCGAAATTCTAAATTACCATCCTCTATATTCTTAAAAAGTCCCGAGCGATCGGGACTTTTTTTATGAGATAAACGTTGATATCCGAAAGAAGATGGCTAACGCAGAATCACTTTTTTGAGTACAGATCCGAATTGCACGAAGTACATTCCTCGCGCGAGATCATCTACTGAAAATGCGGTTGCAACAGGATTTACATCAACGGCTTTGACGCGCGTCATTTTTGCATCATATAGAAAGATTTTACTTCCCTCCACTCCATTTTCAAAACGAACAGTCAATTGGTTCTCGGCAGGATTTGGGTAAACGGTAAAGGTCAAATTTGCTTGATCCTCCACGCCAACATCTGGATGAGAAATTTTGCTCACGCCTGTACTTGTCGCCACCCACACATCATCGTTTCCATCAATTGCAAGCGCACGAACCACAGGTCCTACCAATCCGTCCGCCACTTTGTACTGATTCCAATTGTTACCATTAAACGAGCAGACTCCTCCTTCCGTCACCAAATAATCGACATAAACACCCACCCACATATTTCCTTGTGCGTCCATTTCTATATCCTCGATTGGGTTCAA
This sequence comes from Crocinitomicaceae bacterium, assembly GCA_041303175.1. Classification (GTDB taxonomy): domain Bacteria; phylum Bacteroidota; class Bacteroidia; order Flavobacteriales_D; family Crocinitomicaceae; genus UBA4466. The sequence goes on from JBFYPU010000227.1 coordinate 5,790, forward strand.
CGTGTCTGGAGGTGGAAGCGAAAAAATGGTTGTGTAATTCAACGAAGCTTGATTCGATCCATTCAAAACAGTGATTCCTTCGGAGGTTCCGATCCATTTTTCATTGGATGGATCAATGACCATTGCTCGAATTCGATTGTCGATCAACCCAGCGGTGGCATTGATGGTAGTGAACGTCGATCCGTTGAAAATGGAAACGCCACCCAAGCCTGTTCCCATCCACACTTCTCCGTTCGTATGCACGTCAATCTCATTTACACCGCCGAATGGCAATCCATTGGAAGTCGAGTAGTTTGTCCAGCTGTTGACACCATCAAATAGCGATGCCCCAGCACTCGTTCCAAACCAAATATTGCCCACAGCATCTTCGGTGATACATTTTATTTGATCATTTCCCAAACCATCAGCTGATGTATAACTCGACCAATTCGCGCCGTCGTATACACTTGCTCCGAAATCTGTTCCGACCCACACGTTACCTGAGTTGTCCACGTAAATCGCTTGAATGGTGTTGTCGATCAAACCGTCAGCCACTGTGTAGCTTGTCCAGGTGGAACCGTTAAAAACAGAGACACCATCTTGCGTTCCGAACCAAATTTCATTGTTCGATGCAACATCTACGCACAACACATTGTCGGTGAGCAATCCATCGACCGTTGTATAATTCGTGAATGTTTGTGCTGAAACCAAGTGTGTGACAGCCAAGAATAAGGCAATTAAGCAATGATTTTTCATACTGTTTAGTTGTTTGCAATAATTAATTTTTTCGTGATTTCTTCGTCGTCGGAACGCACATGAACATGGTAAACACCGCCTGAAAACTGGCTAATATCAAGTGAGATCATTCCTGCCCCGTTGGTTGAAAAAGTGGGGATCACCGTTCGACCATCCATGCCGAACATTTGAATCTCCATCGAGGCATTTCCATTGAGTTTAATGTTCACTTCATCGTTGGCTGGATTTGGAAAAATAAAAATGGTCTCGGTGAGAAGTTGTTCGTTTGACAGTACATTTTTATCATTGTACGTTGGAAACAATTCTTGAAAATCTCCCGTTCCGTTTGGATAACGTCCATGACTTACCACAGAATATTGTTCGCCAAAGATCACGGAATCAATCACACTTCCGTCGGTATAGGAAATCCATAGAGAGTCGCCTTCAC
>JBFYPU010000228.1:0-4286 GCA_041303175.1 Crocinitomicaceae bacterium
GTTTTATTTCCAGTTGTTGCAACAGAATTCTCAGATATTGTAAAGCTTGACATCAATTGTACGGCTCCATTGGCTTTGGTTGTAACCGTCGTAGTTGAATTCAACTTGGAACGCAGAGCGCCGGAGGAGAACCCATAGGCTTGCAATTTCTTGGCTTTTCCAATCGTTTGTTCTTGTTGCGCTGTAACGTTTTCCAGACGGTCACGGTCTTGTTTTGTAGTTGACAGCACTGAAGATGTTGAATCCAAATCATTTGTCAATCGCATGTTAGCCGTATTCAACGCATCAATTTCCCTCACATAATCGATCATGATCTTTCTAAGCGTTTCTATCTCCTTTTTCAAGTTATACGCTTCACGCGCTGATAAATCTCCACGTGCCGCCTTCTTTTGAAGTTCTTCAATTTTGCCTTTTTGCTCTAGTATTTCAACAGAATCCACACCTTTTTGTTCAAGAAGTGCGTCATACGTTGCAAGCATGTTTTTAAAATCTGTTTTGAAATCATTAGAAATGTTTCCAACATAGCCTGACAGCATTTCATTCATGCCTGCCATATCAGCTTCCAATATTTCATTTTGAGCAGTTAACTCCTTCACTTTCGATTTTTCCGAAGAAAGAAGGTAAAACATTAAACCAATCACCACTAAAAGCACGGCGATTATCGCAATATAGGCACCATTGCCTTTTTTTTGCGGTTCTAAACTTACTGATGATTCTGTCATGGTATCTAAAATGTAACTGTTTGACTTACGTTCGTATAAAAAAAAGGTTTAATAAACTCCCCTTTAAACTACTAAAATTCTATGAATTACGCTTCGGTTAGTGTATATGAAAAACTTTCCATAATTTGATTCGCCAGAAGTTTTTTACACGCCTCTTCCACTTTTTGATCGGCAATTTCCTTAGAATCGGCTTCCACAAACATTCGAATGTGTTTTCCAATTCGAACGCCGTCGATCATTTCTAATCCAAGAGTTTTCATACTTCCTGTTACAGCTTTCCCTTGAGGGTCAAGCAATGCGTCCAATGGCATCACATCAATTTCAGCTCTAAATTTCATGCTTTTTGGGTCTTTAAAACGTAGTTTTCAATCAACGATAAAATGAGGTACAAAAATACGATTAATGCCAATGCCCACGCAGTGAAGAGTAGAATAAATATCAAACTTATTAACAAGAATAAATAACGCAGTTGATTATTCTTCCACCCAAACTTTTTGAACTTCAACGAAAATAAGGGGATTTCGCTGATCAAAAGAATACTCATTGCAACAATAATGAGGCTTAAAAAAACGGGGTTGAACACGAGTGAGTAAATGTTATCTGTGTAAATATCTCCTGTTTCTGAGAGCACAAGCACTAATGGAAATGATGTGAAGAAAAGCGTCACGGCTGGAGTTGGCACACCAATAAATGACTCAGTTTGGCGTTTATCCAAGTTAAATTTTGCCAATCGGAAAATGGATAAAAATGGAATCACGAGGGCAATGAGTGGGATCCAGCTCACCGATTTCCCTTCAAGAAATAGGTTCAACCAATGATCTACAGCTAATGCGATAAATTCGTGGCTTACGAATTCAATGGATTGCGTCAAACCTATAAGCACGACCATCATGAAAATTCCTGGAGCAACGCCAAACGTTACCATGTCTGCTAAGGAATCCAACTGCTTTCCCATTTCACCAGAAACCTTTAAAATTCGTGCAACAAGCCCGTCCAAAAAATCGAAGAGCGCACCCAGAAAGATCGCGTAAACTGCATAATCAAGATAGCCATTGAGCGCGCAAATGATCGAGGCAATTCCTGCCATTAAATTTCCTGCGGTAAACAGATTGGGTAAATTAAACATTGTCTGTCATAAAAAATTAAAACTGCACAAATGAATCAACTAAAACGAATACATTTACGTCTAAGTATTGATTGCAAAGAACACAATTTTTTAATGAAATATTAGTTAAGCTCTATAAAACAAAAGCTATTTATGAAAAATTATTGCTTATCGACGCTGTGCTTGGCTGGAATTCTTTGCCTTTCATTACAATCGTTTGCTCAAGGCTCAACTGATTTGACCGAAACAATCGCGCCAAAATACTCAAATGAATTCTTGTCGATTGGTGTGGGTGCAGACGCACTCGGCTTGGGAAATGCGGTGGTTGCGCAAACGGATAACGTCAATGCTGGTTATTGGAATCCTGCCGGATTGACAGCTGTTAACAAATGGCTCGAAGTAGGCTTAATGCACTCTGAATATTTTGCTGGAATTGCCAAATACGACTATGTTGGTTTGGCACATACTATCGACGATAAGAGCGCAATTGGATTCACTGCGATACGATTTGGCGTAGATGATATTCCCAATACAACACAGCTCATCGATAACGATGGAAACATCGATTACGACAGAATAACAACCTTCACGGCTGCAGATTACGGCTTTCTCTTCTCTTATGCGCGCAAATTGAATGTAGAAGGTTTGAGTGTTGGTGGTACCTTCAAAGTGATCCATCGAAAAGTGGGTGATTTTGCAAAATCATGGGGCTTTGGTTTGGATGCGGGTGCTCAATATCAAACGAAAAACAATTGGAAATTTGGATTGATGGCACGCGATGTCACTTCAACATTCAATGCATGGGTTTTTTCACTGGATCAAGAAACTCGAGAAGTATTCGTCAACACGGGCAACGCAATTCCAGAAAATGGGATAGAACTAACGTTACCTCGCTTCATTTTTGCTGGCTACAAAAAATTTGATATCGGCAAAAGTGGTTTGTATGCTTCTTCAGAACTCGATTTGGATGTCACCACTGATGGAAGAAGAAACACATTGATCCGCACAGGACTAATCTCGGTGGATCCGCACTTGGGTGTTAGCGTTGGCTTCAAAAATTATGTGTGCATCCGCGCAGGATTATCGAACATGCAATATATCAAGGATTATGACGACACCAAACGTCTAAACATTCAGCCAAATATTGGTATTGGCTTAAACTTTAAAAGTGTATTCTTGGATTATGCCTTCACCGATATTGGAGATGCATCAGTTGCACTTTATTCTCATGTCATATCACTCAGAGTTAAATTAAATAAACCCAATAACGGGTTGAAAGAATAATGCAGAAACGATTAACAGCCATATTACTACTCTTTTTCTTCTGCTCTTTTCATGGGTTTGCGCAAACTTTTGGAAATGAATGGATCACTTATGGTCAATCCTACTACAGTATAAAAATTGTGAACGATGGCGTCTATCGCATTGACTCTTCCGCTCTTGCCAATGCAGGAATACCTATAGGATCAATTTCTTCCGAAAACTTTCAACTTTTTGCACGGGAAAAAGAAGTCCCCATGCATGTTGTGGATGGAGGCGACTCGAGCATTGATGGCGGCGATTATATCTTGTTTTTCGGGCAACGAAATGATGGTTGGCTCGATTCTACTGTTTATCTCGACCCTACAACCATTGGAAATCCTGGAAAAAGTCTATACAACGATACCATTCAGTATTTTTTAACCTGGAACAGTTCCGCCTCGAACTTGCGCTACAACGTTGAGACCGACGTTGACTTTGCCTCCTACACTCCAGCCACTCACTGTCTATCCCTTTCAAAAAGTGATTATTTTGGAGAGTATTTCGAAGGAGAAAAGTATTCTGAGCTCAGTAGTTCCTATTTCGTTCCAGGAGAAGGTTGGGGAAATGGCAAGTGGAATGGCGCACCGAATGGCTACTCAACAAATCTACCATTAGGTTCCCCTTTTGCATACTCGGGTCCTGATGCACCAAATGCAGAATTTATGGCTCTTGCCGTGTCTGCTTCAAATGCTTCACCGCCAGCTGGAGCTAGCTTTAATCACCATCATCGACTACGACTTGGAACGAACCTAGATACCGTCATGGATACCATTTTTTATGGTTACAAGCAAATCAAAACCACTGCCCTCCTTCCTGCTTCAGAATTGGGCGCGATTTCAACACCATTCTATTTTGATATCGTTGCGGATTTAAATGTCGCAACTGACTTCCAAGCGATCATGTATTATCAGATGAAATATCCGAGGATTCCCAATTTCGGTGCAGTTTCATCCTTTGGTTTCTTACTTCGAAACAGTTTGACAGCCTCGAAAACCCGTCTTGACATTGACAATGTGGGAGGAGGTTATTCGAATCCCATCGTCTTTGTGCATGGCGAAACACCCCGAATGATTCCGTTTTTGCCAAATGGTGGTATGCATTCCATGTTGATTCCAAACACAACCAATGGCTCGGAACAATCGGTGTACTATACAAAT
>JBFYPU010000229.1:0-3659 GCA_041303175.1 Crocinitomicaceae bacterium
GTTGTGCGCGTTGATCGCTTTATCGCCATGATTTAAGTGATGATACAACAGCGACGAATCAGAAAGCCAAAGTAATTTGTCCGGTCGCTCCAATTGCTCAAAGGCATCATTGAGCGGACCGAAATCAAACACACCTTTGTTCGTGTAAACGTGATCTCCGAGCGAATGGATCGAATCACAGAATTCTTCCAAAGAAACGGGGTCTTTCATCAACTGAAGATGCGCTACATTAGGTAAATGGGTTTTCAAGAATTGCTCCACCGGAATGAAGATAAAATTGGATTGAGGTTTCCGCAAAAATCCTTCTTTGAAGACTTGACGTGTCACTTTCTTAAATTTTGGATTCTGTTTTCCTTTTTGAAAAAGGTACCTGATCTTAAAACGTTTTAAGCGCAACCAAAAGGATTGTTTGACCTTCTTTTCAAAAGTGAACAAGTAAATTCCAATCTCACCGGCGTCCCAGGTCGGATCAGCCAGATACCATTTCTCATTTGATTTAAAGGCTACCCAGGCGTGATCTGAAGAGAGTTTGGTGCTGTCTAATCCCAACGTGAAATCGTGTGTAAATCCTTCGACATCAGTCGCCGGAATGCCTACATGCTTCAACATGCTCACCATGAGATTGGAATAACCGGTGCATGTTGTGCTTCGGCGCTCATACACGCGTTGTGGTGACTGGAATCGGATCGGTTCGCCACTCATGTATGACTTGTAATCGTAGCTGATGTTTTCAGTGATCCACTTGTAAATTGCCATTACCTTGTTAGAATCACTGGTTTGTCCTGCGAGAATTTTATCAGTCAGTTCTTCCCAGGTCTTGGGATCTTTGTTCCTTCGCAAATCGAACAGTCCACCTTGGGCAATTGTTCCTGATGCAAACGTCGAAACGAATGCAAAAAGAGCGATGATGCGGTGGAATTTGAGCATTTGGTTATTTAACGTATTGCGAAGATTATAATTGTGTTTGAGATAGTGAGACGATAAAAAAGGATTTAACCACAAAGACACCAAAAAAATGACAGATTTATTGTTTTAGGTCACAAAGAGATCATGTGAAAAGTGGGAAATCTCTACAAGGGAAAAAGCCTTTTTACTGCATAAACTAATAAATCTCCATGCTTTTCTGTACGTTTTACTTTGTGACTTTTTGTGTTGATTGTAACTAGTAATCATGGTGCCTTTGTGGTTTTTTAATTACCATATGCACCATGAGTCGGTTTCAACCGCTTAACAAAATTCCGCTGTTAAAAAACGTTAAGCTTAATAAACCTCCAAACGAGACGTTTACATTAGCCAAAACTTTTTGTGTGATCAAGATTCGATTGAATTTAATTTGGGTACTTGTGGTCCTGGCAATGCTCGCCTTATTGGTCATTCAGGCCTTTCAGGCGGCCCAACTCTATGATCGTACTTCCACAAAGTTCAAGAATAACCTGACGACTTCTTTAGAGCGTATTGCCATCCGACACGAAAAAGCGGAGGATATTCGTCGCTACATGCACATCGTAAACCGTGATTTCAGCGGACAGTACAAGGATATTTTGAAGGAAGAATTCCAGCAACTTTTGTCCGCTCAAGAATCCATTTCTATCCAGGATACTTCAATTTTTGAAAATGGAGAAATGCATAATTACTTGGTCATCAAAGGAAAAGCATATGATTCTATTTCCGGGGTGAGTACCGAGCAGAAAGTTCTGGCGCGGGATGTGCGACAAATACGAGATCTGTTCGATAAACAAAACAAGAAAATTCCCACGAATGATTCTGTAAAATTGGCCATTCAATTGGATCAACGTGTACTACAACAGATTTTCAAGAAAGCGAAGTTCGTCAATGATATGATGGTGGAGGCCTTCCGTGATAATGTTTACGAATCACCGGCGAAAAGAGTTGATGTCGTTTTCCTCGATTCGGTCATACGAACAGAATTGGCTAATGACGATCTTCCAAAGAATTACACGTACATGATTACGGATGAATTTGGAATTCCTATTGAATTCCCTACGGCTCCGGCCCACTATTCAACCGAAATGGACACCTTGAAATCAGGTAAAACAGTCTTGTTTCCGAGCAATATTCTCGACGATGACATTTATCTATACATCTCTTTTCCAAAGAAGCGAACGTTCTTGTTAGGTGAAATGTGGGGACAATTGTTTCTCAGCTTGTCGTTAATGGGATTGATCATATTAGCTATGGTCTTTATGTTCCGAACTATCTTGACACAAAAGAAATTCTCGGAATTGAAAAACGATTTTGTCTCCAATATGACGCATGAACTGAAAACGCCCATTTCTACCATATCGCTCGCATGTGAGGCATTAGGGGACAGTGATATGACTGGAAAAGCAGGGGGAGAGATTGAGCCATATGTAAAGATGATCCGTGATGAAAACGGGCGATTGAGTTTGCTGGTTGAACGGATCTTACAAAATGCGGTATTGGAGCGTGGCGAAGCAAAATTGACCAAGGAAAAAGTGATATTGAACGAGATCATTCACGATGTAGCGCATCATGCACAATTCAGGGTTCAGAATTCGGAAGGAACAATTTTATTGCATTTACCTACTGAGATGATCGAAATTGACGCAGATAAAATGCACTTAACGAACATACTGACGAATCTCGTAGATAATGCGATCAAATACAGTAAAGGAAGTCCGCAAGTGCAGATTTCCATGAAAAAGGAAAATAAAAAGATCCTGTTATGCGTTAAAGACCATGGAATCGGAATAAAAAAGGAGCATTTATCGCGAATTTTTGATAAATTATACCGGATTCCTACTGGAAACCTGCATAATGTGAAAGGTTTTGGTTTGGGATTGAGTTACGTAAAAGCTGTTGCAGAATTGCACGGATGGAACGTTACAGTAAAGAGTAAATTTGGGGAAGGATCGGAGTTTACAATCACTATGAAAGAAGGCATATGAGCACACAGTTAAATATACTACTTGCAGAAGATGACGACAACCTTGGGAAGTTGTTGCATTCATTTTTAAAGAATAAAGGATTCAATGCTGATCTAACCAGAGATGGCAAGGAAGCTTTTGATCGTTTCACTTCGGGAAATTACAATTTCTGTATTCTGGATGTGATGATGCCGAAAATGGACGGTTTTACCTTAGCAAAGGAGATCCGCGAGATTGACAAACGCGTTCCGATCTTGTTTCTGACAGCTAAGGCAATGAAAGATGATAAGTTGCAAGGATTTGAAATCGGAGCTGATGACTATCTAACCAAACCATTTTCCATGGAAGAATTGGTTGCGCGAATCAATGCGATCATGCGTCGCATAGACGGCGGTGAGCAAAAAGAAAATTCAGAGACCCTGCTTGGATCTATCCGTTATGAGCCTGAACTGCGTTTACTGCATTTGCAAGAAGGAACCAAGAAATTGACTACAAAAGAGAATGAATTACTTCAATTATTAGTGAAAAACGAAAATGAGATCCTTGACCGTCAAGCAACACTTCGTGCTATTTGGGGAGACGATAACTACTTCAACGGTCGAAGTATGGATGTCTATATCGCTAAACTACGCAAACTCTTGAAAGAAGAACCAGCCATAGAGATTATGAATGTGCATGGGAAAGGGTTTAAGTTTTTGATTAAGTGAGTAGTGAACAGTGAGTAGTGAACAGTAAGCAGTGAGTAGTGAG
>JBFYPU010000230.1:0-27051 GCA_041303175.1 Crocinitomicaceae bacterium
GGCCTCATTCGTTTGTTCGTTTCCTAAAGAGTATTGCGTGTTTTCTAAACGGTTTGCGGACGTACTCGTGTTTAATTGAACCCAAATCAAGGTAAAACACAAATTTTCACCTACCTTTGAAAACGAATTACTTTACTTTCTTTATGAAAACGATTACAGCTCTTGCTTTTCTCATCATCTTGGTCTCAACATTTTCATGTGGTTCCAACAAAAACAGCATTGGAGAAATCCCAGTTGCTGCTCAAGCAAAAGAAGATTCAAGTTACGTGCAAGGTCGTTCTGTAAGAATTCAGGCGCCTTCTACTCAAATTCAACCCGCAAGTATTTCTAAACCTGACACCACTCTCATTAAATCTCGTAAACGCAACTAAACAAACAACACTTATGAAAAAACAACTACGCTTAGGCGCTGTATTATTTGCTTCCCTTTTAACTTTTGGTTCGAAGGCGCAAAGTTACACGCAATCTTTTGACGACATGACCACACTTGGTGCAAGTGGATGGGTCTTAAACAATTTGAGTACACCCATTGGAACGGTTCCAACTTGGGTTCAAGGGAATGCGTCTCCTTTGGCAAATTATGTGAACGGTCACGCTCTTGCTAACTTTAACAATGTTGCTGGTGCAGCCACAATAAGCAATTGGATGATTTCGCCGTTGACGAATCTTTCAAACGGTTCAACGATCACATTTTACACGCGCACAGTTGACGCTCCTGCTTATCCTGATAGACTTGAGGTTCGCCTGAGCATAAATGGGGCAAGCACAAATGTGGGGGCAACCAATACGTCAGTCGGTGATTTTACAGCTGTTTTGTTGGACATCAACCCTACGTTAACAACTGCGGGTTACCCGAACACATGGACTCAATATACGATTACCATTTCAGGTTTAGCTGCACCTACAACTGGGCGTATTGCTTTCAGGTATTTCGTGACAAACGGAGGTCCTTCTGGAGCGAACTCAGATAACGTTGGAGTAGATGAATTTGCGTATAACGACATCAACGTTACCAATCCTGACTTATCTGTATTGTCGGTGAATAAAGAGTATACCGTTATTCCGTTGGCACAAGCCACTGCAATGAATTTGGGCGGAGTTATTCGAAACACTTCTCCAAATCCAGCAACAAATGCGCAGATGAAGGTAGACGTTTACCAAGCTCCTAATTTTACAACGCCCCTCTACACGCAAACAAGTCCGGCTGCAGCTTTAGCTGGAAACACGAATAGCACGATCGGTTTGGGTACGTATACACCAACTGCTGTGGGAAATTACCGTTACCAGTATACTTCAATTTGTACGGGAAATGTTCTTACCTCTGCGGATACATTGAATTACGATTTTGAGATTGCTCCGAATTTGTATGCGCGCGACAATGGAATAGTTAGTACTGCTATTGGTATTGGTGCGGGTCCAGTTGGTTACATGGGTAGCAAGTTTACGATTAATACTGCGACAGAGCTTGACTCTGTGATTGTGGTATTTGATAAAACCACCCCAGGTCCCGGTGATTCGACACGCGTGGTTATTTTTAATTTTAATCTTGGTCTCCCCAATGCAATCGTGGGAACATCTGATGCGTATACGTTTACTGCCGCGGACGGTCTGGTTGGTCTTGATGAAAAGGTATTTCAAATAGAAGATTTAACTGGAAATGCACTCGTTTTGGCACCTGGTGATTATTTAGTTGCTGCGGTTGAGTATGACTCGCTCCTCGAGATCGCTAATGTCGTTGAAATTTTTACACCAAATACACAGTATGTAAGTTGGGTTGGTCAGGCATGGGCGACGACAGAGTCCTTTGGGTCGCCTTTTGATAGAACCCTTCTCATTCGCCCATATTTGAGTCCAGTATGTCCTGCGACATTTAGCACTGACGTACAAGCTTCGTGTTCACCTTACGTTTGGATTGATGGTAATACATACGCCGCTTCTAACAACACGGCTCAATATATCACGACAAACAGTTCTGGATGTGATTCTATCATTACATTGAATTTAACGGTGGGTACTCCAACTTCTTCGACAGACACTCAAGTTGCTTGCGGCGCATACACGTGGATCGATGGAAATACGTACACAGCAGCCAACAACACAGCACAATTCGTACTGACAAATAGTTCAGGTTGCGATTCAACGATTACGTTAAATTTGACGTTTACTACTGCAATCACAAGTACAGACAACCAAACAGCGTGTGATACCTATACTTGGGTAGATAACAATACATATACTGCAAATAACAACACTGCGCAAGTAACCTTGACAAGTGTCAATGGTTGTGATTCTATTGTTACGTTAAATCTTGTCATAAACACTTCTCCAACTGGAACTGCGATCGACAATGGTGACAATACACTTACAGCTTCAGGAGGAACGACTTACCAATGGATTGATTGTGCAACCAATCTTCCAATTGCTGGACAAAACACTGCAACATTTGCACCTACAGCAAACGGTAACTATGCAGCAATTGTTGCAAATGGTTCTTGTGCGGATACAACAAATTGTGTAGTCATCAATACCATTGGAATTGGAGAAAACGCAACGATTTACGTAAACATCTATCCAAACCCAACTTCAGATGGAGTTTCAGTTGTTTTTGCTGAAGGTTCAGCGCAATTGACGATCACTGATATGCAGGGGAAAATTGTTCAATCGTTGGAAATTCAAAGCAATGAAACGATTTCATTGGCTGGTCTTCATGCAGGAACATACTTGTTTGTGATCCAGACGGAAAATGGAATGAGCATTCAACGTGTCGTGAAAAAATAAGCAATTGCTTTTTTAACTTAAATGGAAATCCACTCAGTGAAAACTGGGTGGATTTTTTAATTGAACGTATACGTAAACTGCCCTTGAGTTTGAAAACTTCAAACTCCACGATCATGCCAACTAATAGGTTATAACGGTAGCGCTTTCCAGGAGTTTTTTTGCTTCATTCCAAGACGGGAGCGTCTCAGCATCAATCGTTAGAGTTCTTATTTCTTTGGCGATTTGTTTGCTTTTTTTCATGGCTTCGAAGTGTGCGCCACTTTTTGCAAAGTCCTTTAACTCACTCTCACTGTTCCACAGCGTCATGGTATAGTGTTTCGTCCAAATTCCCTTTTTTTTGAAGTCTTTACAGTCGGTGGCTTTGAGTTGTTTAACGATCCATAGTGCACTTGCTGATAACGCAAAAAACTTAAGCGGTCCTTTTAGTTCAATTGATGTGATTGTAGCTTTCATATTTTTTTATCGGTTCCTTTCCCAAATCCTCAGAGATGAAGCTCTCATTAATCTATAAAAGATCGACGTTTATCATCTCTTATCGCTCCAGTACTGCGGTAAAAATAGATGGCACTTTCGTTAAACGAGCGAGCTCGTCACTAACTATTTAGCCAGATTTTTTTGGCCGCTCCAATTGGGACTTTTTGGTGCAAAGAACCTGTTTAATTTTTGTCTGATTCAATTAAATCCTATCGATTTGCAGACACATCAACCGTTAAATATTCAACTGCTTTAGGCGGAATTATGAAATTTAATTTCTCTACTTGAGTTATTCCTCGTCTATCTCTTCCTGCAATTCATTTTCCAATAAATCGAATCCATAAAGTTCAGAAAATGATGCTTGAGCCATCGCAAATCCATTGTCAAATTCCCCTTCTCCAATGGTAATTTTTTCCAATAACGCGTTCAGATTATCCATTGTCTCTTCATCTGAATTTTCACCAAACAGGATCTCGATCATTTCTGTGTAATCGTCCGTGAACGTGAGCACATAAAAATTAAACAAATCGATTGCAGCTTGTCTTAGTTCATCATTTCCTTCATAATCAGATAATTCGTGTAAATTGCCCAATCCCTCACGACACGTTGAAATCAACAATTCATGATAGGGTTGAATGGATTCCTTCGTTGCATCATCTGAAGCCATAACATCATTGAAGGTGAGGATTGCTTCGCCAACCTTGTTTTGTTGTTCGACAATATAGTCGTTGTAATCAATGGCAGAATTAAATTCTTGCGCTACCAGTTGGAGTGAACAAACCGCTCCGAGAATGAATAAGCTTAATTTTTTCATGAGATTTATTTTTTTACACAATCGCTATAGCAATAATAAGACCTTTTTTTCGGATTTCAGAGATTATTTAATACGAAACACCCAAACCAATTTAATTTCAACCAGCACGCCTACAGAATTACAAACTCCGTCGTGGAATGCCCACTAGCGAAAATCAAAGCTTGATGATCCCCTCGGAGATTTTTGTTTCTTTGTACACGCATTTCAACCAATAGGTACCTTGCGCCAGTCCAATCGTTTCCAAACTAAAGGGCGACGCAGGTTGATTTAATTCAATGAGTTTTCTGCCCGTGGCATCAAAGAGCATAAAGGTATATGGTTCATCTAGAGGGATGTTGTGCGTGATGACTGGATTATCCACGGAAGGATTGGGCGCAATCGAAATCTGAATTTCTCCTTCTGTTACATACACGACTTTGGATGACTCGCCTGTACATCCCGAGGAATCAGTCACGGTCAAGGTTACGGTATAGCTGCCTGGCGTAGCATATACGTGGTTGACTTGTTCTCCCTGTGCCGCAGCGGTTTGGTCACCAAAATCCCAGACATACTGACTTTCTGGTCCATTTAGAGCCGAAAACACATAATTCACTTCTCCAGAAGTCTGTGATTGCAAGAAGTTAGGATTGATGATGTTCATGTCCACTTGCATGGGAAATGATGCAGAACACCCAAAGTTATCTGTAAGTTCAAGAGTATATAAACCCGCAGCATCAAGTACAATTTCTGGGGTTTCGGGTCCTGGCTTCCAATTGTACGAATAAGCTGGATTGTAGGGCGCTTCAAACAAGGTATTCATGCAAACGGAAGTGTCCGCAGGAATGGAAATGGTTGGTATAACGGCACCAAAAGGAGCTAAGGTCTGGTCCATCCACGCCAATCGGTCCTCCAAAAAGTTCTTCATGTTGGTGATTTGATCGGTATAGGTGCTAGGTAGCGTTTGCCACACCGAAAAATTGCGTTCAGAAGGCCCTTGCAGAAGCAAGCCAGATAGGCTATCAACGACAGCTAAAAAATTCTCCGTCTTAAACTCATCCTGACGCAAGGTCAACCAGCGACACGCCAATTCGTGGCGATAGACACTGTCTGAATACATCTTTGACCACCAAAATGGGAAGGGCCAATACGGGTGCGTGTTTTCCCATACCCAACCAGAATTGGGATCATTGGCCATGGCGCGATCGTAATCCCAAGGTGGGCCAATGCACAACTTACCTCCATCGGTGTCTTTCTCCTTGTACATATAGGTACTGCGCCCATAACTGTCGTAGTTCATGCTGAATTCATTCACGATGAGAAAATCGATAAAGGTACTGACGTCAATCCAATTCCGATAACCAAGCGCACTATCCATAAAAGTGGCTGCATTCATTGCATTTTCGAAGGAATCCACGTATGTCTTGATGTAATCCGCTTGCACGGGCTGTATGGAATCAACTTTTGGATAGACATATTTAAACTCTACAGCATTTGAAGTAGTAGCACTATTTATGGGAGCATACGCCGAATTCCAACTCCCTGGATCGCCGTTAATATTCATCTCAATAATATAGCCGCCTGTTAAATCAATTCCCGTTACATCGCTGGAAGTCAACTTGGCGATATCGAGGCGATTTTTATCCCGCTTTATTTTTTCGGTTAAGGTATACACGCCAATGTAGGAGCCATCTAAAAAAATTTCGCACAATTTGGTTCTTGGCGCATAACGACCCATTCGGCGTGCAAATTCGTAGGTCACTGAATTCACCAACAAGGAGTTGTCCAAGTACTCGGCTTTAAAGATCCAATCGTTTTCTGACGGAAGTCCCAAAAGTGTTGTGTCGATCTTCAACCCATTGGCGTCAATCAGGTCGAAATCATAGTTTTTCTTTGGATACGACGGACCTGTAAATCCTTGAAGCTCGGTCATTATGTCCCCTTCGTACGCAAAATTGGTTTGGTTGATGTAATTCAACTGACCGACACCGTTGTCAATAATTTCCATGTGCACCGGCACTTTCACATCATTGTTGATGGGATCAACCAGCGTAGAGAGTATGACAATTGGCAGCACACTCGACATCGGGCCATCGTATGTAATTGAAAAGGGAATGCCACCAGCACAGGGAGCTCCATTCAACCCAACTCGAATGTAGTAAGTTGATCCTGCAATCAAAGTAGCGTCTAAATCGGCTTGAATGCCACAATCTGTATTATCGTCGTTGTAGTACAAAGAGCCCGCTCCAGTACCTGCATAATCTACATTGGCACAATCGGTGTAGACCCACAATTTTGTGTCGCACGTTGTTTGATTACAGGTGCTAATGGAATAAATTCCAGTGGAATCCGGAGTGAATTCGTAAAAGGTATTGTCCTGAGGGGCCACCATTGCGCCCAATGTGGCAACCAAGGGATTCTCACAAATACTTCCTTGCGGACAATTGAAGGAATGTGATGCACTACTTTGAAATTCGCCACCGGTAGCCATTTGCGTTCCGTTCCAAGAAATGGTGTAGGATCCGATTCCATAGGCACAGCAAATTCCATCGCCGTAACTATCGTAAATTTCAAATCGAACACAGGCTGTTTGATCTACACAAACCGTGGCACTATTATTCGTTCCAGCGGCAACTTGAATGTTATTTGCGAACAAAATCCAGCTTGTTTCATCTGGATAGTTATCGGGTACGATGTCGATCAACACAGGCCATTGCCCAGGTGCGCATTGCGCAAATACACCATTCGTGGAATTCAGAATGAGTAAGACGCAGATATTAACAGCAAGTTGTCGCACCATTTTTTTTGGGTTAAATTAATAAGAATTTTGTGAAAACGATTCTTTGGAAAACGACAAGGTGTTTATTGGCTTCTTTGACTCGGTGCATGTCTGACTCAGGTGGTATTCGAGTTGCCAAAGTTCGAATAGCGTCGCGCTATCCTATTTTTTCAGTTCCGACTCATACATACTGATCCAATTTTCCACGCTCATTTTCTGCATCAATTCACCAATTAGTTCATATGGGATTTCTTCCATTTTTTTGAAGCGGACGCAGCTTTTTCCCATATCCAATTTCTGCTTGCTGTGTTTGGGATATTCACTTACAAACCAATCCAACAGTTTTGGGTCAGAATAAATGCCCATGTGGTAAAAATTGATGGAATTTTTTTGCAAAGCAATTCCCGCGAATGGCAAGGGTTCTATTGGTTTACAATGGTATCCCGCAGGATAAAGTGTATGCGGAACAACATAACCCAAGCCTCCATAACTGATGCCAGGTTCAAAACCTTTCGGCAGATTTTTGACAATCACATCGTGTAGTTTGTTAAAAGGCTCTACCCTATCCGAAGGAAGGTTGGTCAGAATTTCCTGTACTGTTACACCGTTTGCTTTCATGATTTGTTGTCAGATTTTAGGTTCTACAATTGCACGTAATTTTCGAGAAGTCGTTCCAAAATCAATCGGGATTGAAACTTCAATTTTCAAATTTAGCACAAATGATCAAACGAATTCCTACCGTTTGCTCCAAGCAATACAATACCGAGTTCAGGCGTTTTTCATGGCTTGCTCAATTCTCTCAATTTGTTTGAGGTGGCGGATGTTATGATTGATGATAAACCGAAATGTATCGCCTAATTTAAGCTGGATTAAACGTGAAATAGACGTCGGAATTTTGACTTTGTTTAAACTCACATTTCTCGATTGATTGAGCAATTCCAACAGTTTAATTTGTTGATCAATAAACGCGTCGATCACCGTTTTAGGAAGGTTTGCATTCAATGGATTTTTGTCTTTAAACGTTTTCATCTTATTCAACTTGTCTTTTGGCAGCATACTTTTCGCAAAGTAATTTCCCAACATTCCAGGTTTAAATTCAAGGTCGGATTTGGCGGTTGAATTGTTAATTCTGTTTTCCATTTGTGGCAAATAAAAGTTACCGTACAAGTTCAAATGCTCCAAACATTCCAACATACTCCACGAAAATTCGTTTTCTTTCCACGTTAAAACGGTCAAGTCATACGATTTTAGTTTTTCCGCTTGATTGATGATTTGTCTTGTTTGCTCTAAAAGCGATTGGATGAGTGTCTCTGATTGCATACTGTTTGAATTTTATGCAAAGTTCGAAAAGGCAACTGCCATAAATCTTGATTGAAGTCAAGATTTTTTTAGTCTTGATAAGGTTTCAGGGCTCATTCTTAAATAATTCGCAATGTGCCTGCTTGGAATTTCTTGAAAAAGCTGCGGACTTCGTTTTAACACACGTTCATACCGTTCTTTTGGTGAATTTGTCAAAATATCAACTTCGCGTTCCATTTGCTGGAGCACCAAATTTTCCAATAGTTTTGTCCATAATACTCGATTGCTTTCTTCTTCTAAAAAACGGTGAACTTGTTGTTTGGTGATGACCTTTAATACCGTTTTTTTAATCGCTTGAATAAACAAATCGGAAGGTTTTCCAGTCAAAAAAGAGTCCAACGAGACGATCAAATTTTCCTTATACCCAAAGCGAATTGTTTGCTCTTCATAATCGTCTAACACAAAAATCCTCAAACTTCCGCTTTCAATAAAGTACAAATTGGTATCAATGCTCCCTTTTACCTTTAGAAACGCGTTTCTTTCAAGTGTTATTTCTCTATCCGAAAGTTCAATGATTGCCTTCATTCTTTTTCTAATCGTACGTTGCTACCTACCGAGGTTCTCGTTCTGTTTGTGTTCAGAATTCACGAGTCCGTCGCAAGAAAAGAACTTGCTTGAACCAACAATGGGCAATGCGTATTTAATGGAGTTGAGGGTCATTTTAATGGTCTTCGGTATATTTTTTGAAGTTGTCTAAAATCGCTTGCCACCCTTTTTGTTGAAGGTCAATTGGGTTTTCGGTTTCCGGATCAAACACTATTGCTACTTCGGTTTGTCCTTCAACCTCCGTGAATTCTACTGTCGCGATGCGTCCGCCAAATTCATAACTGAAATGTTCGAGAGGGCTCACTTCTGTATACGTTGCGTCGAAGTCGAATCCAAAACTTCCGTCTTTGGCTTCCATTCGCGTTAGATACTGTCCACCCACTTTTAGATCATTCTTCGCCGTTGGGCAGCACCACTCGTCATTGGCAAAATTCCATTGTGTAATGTGTTCAGGTTGGGTGTAATGGTTCCAAACTTTTTCTCTATCCGCTGCGATTTTCGCGTGTACTGTAATTTTATCCATGTTCGTTTGATTTATGCATTGAGTTTTCTCTAATCCTAGTTGCCGCCTTCCGTTCGAAGCAACTAAGTAAACAAATAATTGCGATTTCAGCAATAAAGTAGCTCATTCAGATTGGTGTTAGGAAAGAACAGTTGATGATCGGAATTCCAATTGATGCAAAAAAGGGTCAAACGAAACCCTTGTCACTCCTCATGTTCATTCCCCATCACAGCTTATTCACGATGCGCACCATTTAGGATCAAGTCCATGTTCTTTTTACCGTCAGCTTTTTTGTCCATCAGATAGCACGGCAAGCCTGAAGTATGAGAAATCAACTGGCGGATTATCAAGTCGCCTGGATAGTCTTTCCCTTTGTAAACCAAAATTCCTTCTAGGATTTCGTTGGGTAAATAACGTGAAAGTTTGTCTTCAAGATGGATGGTTTTGTTTAGACACAGCCGAAGTGTGATAAATGAGACCATTAATTTGTTGATACTCGCAATGTAATTAATAGTTGCTTTCCGCATAAATGTTGCCTGACGATGAAACTAGACTGAGTGACTTGTCACGTGATTCAACATGAAAAACGGATCCTTGAATGTGCGTGTGTTTCGCTGAGTGTGCAACAAGTTTGTCCAGTGTTTCTTGATTTAAGTGTGCCTTTTTTTCTTCTTTCTAATTAAGTGCGAAGCTAACTCACAGTTCGTGTAATGGTTTTAAGACCCGCCCAATGTAAGATTCTCCGCATATCGTCAGTGAATTCAACGTAACATGACCTCGTAAACTAGTGCTTTGAGTTGACCTGAACAACCTATTCAATTTTCAGATCCTTCCCCCAATTTGTCAAATCGCTGATCTAGGAATTTCTAGAAATTCCAATATACATACTAGCGGACAAACCCTATTTTCTTTTAAGAATGGAATAGGTCCTTATGAAGCATTCTGTTATTTTGGCAATGAAATTAGGCTATAAACTGTTGTAACAAAAAAGTCTCTGAAGTATGGGATATTCATGAGTAGCGGCAATTTTCTAGGCTTTAGTCCAAATTTAACTTCATAATTTGGGTTGATCAGGTAATAGGTTTGCTTTTCGATTTTATAATTTCGTTTTCGAACGATTTTTTTATATCTCTGTATTGAAATCCGAGTATCTTTTATCTCAATCAGTACATCAATCGTAGATTGAGATTCACCGAATAACTTTAAAATTGGACGGTACAGCACCTTTGGTAAAATGTGAAAATAAGGAAGCTTAGCAAGGAACTTACTCTTGCAGATTTGCTGGTGTCCTCCAAAAGGCATCCTCCAAGCTGGAAAGGCAAAAAACACTTTTCCGTTAGGCTTCAAAAAAAACTTCAAATGCTCTAAAAACGCATCCTGATTGTGGATATGCTCCAACGTATCACGCATGATAATCAAGTCAAATTTTAAATTTGAGGTGTCTTTAATATCGTAAATGTCTTGATTAATTAACTCTAAATTTTCCTTCAACGGATGATCCTCGAGATACTTCTTAGCGTTTGCTATTTTTCCTTCAGCAAGATCTATTCCAATAACTTTGCATCCTTTGTCAAGAAATGGCACTAAGTTGCCCCCTTCAGCGCAACCAATCTCACCAACTATAATATCAGAATTAATTGACAGTACTTCATTGATGTATGGAATTACATACTTTTCAGTTGTAATGGATTGCTCTTTAAAATATTGTTCTCTATCTAGATGCCTTACTTGCATGGTGTTTTTCTTTAAAATGTACCTTTTGTTTCTTGGACTTAAAAAATCGTGTGTGTAAACGCAAACTTTTGAATCGAAACCAATAATCAAAAGTACGAACAAACTATAAAATAAACACTAAAACACCAGATTCTTACATGTGTTTATGTCCTTTCATATTAGCCTTGCGCGGGCTTACCAAGGCAAAGCTATGCTCGAAGATAGATTATAAAAGTGAATCCATACTCAATTAGCCTGAGTAGCGTTTATTATATCCCGAATACTGTCATGTATTTCAATTTTTTCGAATCGATTTAAACTTCTGAAAGCTCTTTATCTAAATTGGATTTATTGGATGTCTAGATATGGACTATCAAACTCCTTCCGGATAGTGAATAAATGTTCATTTCGTTGGTTTACTTGAAACCACTGTGGTACATCTTTTCTACATCTGACTTTAACCAAACTTCTTGAGATATCCATACAATTAAAATGTATCCGCATCCTAGTAGCTAAAGTTATGGAAAATCTCTACAGGCTTCTTCTTGACAATGCAGTACCCGTTCACCCAAATAGTGCACAAAAAAGCCCAACATTCTTGGTAGAAGTCAGGCTTTTCAATGGCTTTGAGATCACTTAATATCCCATAAACGGTCCTTATGGATATTTGACGTATTGCAACAGTTTCGGATCTGCTTTCAACGAATTGTTTGGATCGAAATTCCTTCCTAACACGCGTCCTTCTGTTCTTCTATTCAACTGATGCAACAACTCAAATAGTTCAGGATTCGATGTTTTGAACGTGTTGATATACGTTTCAGTTAACACAACTTCTACTACTCCTTCTGTTTCCATGGGTTTGGATGCGTAAAAACGATCGCCACTTTTCCATACGGTTCTCGGCATACTCTCACCTCTTCCAATTGGCTTGATTCGCCTTGGATCAATTCCCTTCTGTTCCACCAAATATTTATAGCAAGCTCGAGCCCTGTTTTCAGATAACTTTTGATTCGTTTTGTCCGCTCCTCGAGAATCGGTATGCGAACTTAACTCCAAAATCAAATCAGGGTATTCTTTCAAAAGTTGATACACGAACTCCAGCGAATCAGGCGAATTGATTGTTTCGTTTGAAAGCAATTCCCATTGATTCACTGGATATCTCACTTCGGGAAGTCGAATCGGTTTGTTTTCTGGTGGAGCGGGTTCAGTTATAAAACACATTGTGGTTGCTGTTTGATCAATCGCATCTGTCACCACAAGTACATATTCGCCCTTACCTAATGATTTCAGGTCTTCGGTGATGCTTCCATTCGACCAAGCATATTTGAATGGTTTGACTCCACCCTCAACGATGGCATCAATTGAACCATTTTGAGCCGCAAATTCTGTGATATCTTTCGCTACACAACTTAATACAAGAACCGGAGGCGTATAAATTTCAATCATGTAAATATCGCTTCGCTCACTATCGCGATTACTCGACCAGTGAGCATATTTACCAGAATACGTGAAATGCACGTCAAACTTTGGCGAGTTGATTCGATTCCCCAAGTTTACTGGTTTCGACCAGCTTGTCCAACCACCCTGTTTCACGGAATAGAAAATATCTGCATCGCCTTCACCGCCAAATCCGTTACTGGAAAAGAATAACGTGTCCTGTGTTGGACACAAAAACGGTGAGAGCTCAAAACCCGACGAGTTAATGACAGATCCCATGTGCATCGGTGATGTCCACTCGTTACCCGACTTCGTACACACATATAAATCTTCTTCTCCCAACGTGTTTTCACCCATATATGAAATCAAAATGACGTCTTCGCTTTCATTGACATGGAATTGATAAAAATTGCCATTGACATCCAAGCCAGGAATATTTATTGGGCTTGGCGTTGACCATCCATTGCCCTTCTTAGTAGCCATCGAAATTCCCTTCATTTGGTCTTTCTTTCCTTGGTACGCATTGAGAAGAAACAACGTGTTGCCATCATTGCTCATTCCGACAACAGCATTGTGAAACTCATTGTTTAACTCCTGTACCCGCTCACTTTTTGAGTAAGAACCATCTTCTTGACGATAACTTCTCCAAATATCTTGATCGAATTCATCTCCGGCATTTGAAGCTTCAAACGTTCTAACGAAATACAATATGGAACTGTCGCTGCTAAAAATAGGAAGGCCTTCCTCCGAGACCTCTTCGTTAACTGACCCTGTTAATTTAGTCGGTGTTGAATAATCCCAAAATTGTGCATTTGACGCCGCAGAAACAGCCATTGCCAATGCACTTAAGAGTATTGATTTTTTCATGTTCTATTTATCTGCAAGATTTATCTACCAATCATAACCCCCAAAACGAGTTCATGTCCACCTGAGTTGTAATTATTTAGCTTTGAAATCGAGAAATCGTATGAATATCCAAATTTGAATTTTTCGCTTATGCACGCTCCGAGCATTATGACCGCAGCATCTCCATAGCGATATGTAGCTCCCAACCACATTTTTTCTTGGTATTCAATTTGAAGACTTGCATCAATCGAAAGTGGTGTATTTGGAACCATCTTCAGTAATGCACTGGGCATGAGCTTCACCCTGTCGTTTAAGGCTATTTTGTAACCCGCCGTTGCATTTAACTGCATTCTCGGATCGAAATTAGCCGTGCCAGAACCAAATTTCACCATATCTCGCGTTAACTGATCGGCCGCAATTCCGATAAAAAGATCCTTGGAATAAAAATAAAGTCCAGCACCGATGTCGAAAAAATTAAGATTGCTTTGATCCGCAACAAAATCGTTGTAAGCAAGATCGTCATATATTGGTCCGGTATACCCTTCCGATTGCGAGAGCACAACCGCTCGGTCTTGAAGGAAACTGTTATTTGAAATACCCAATTTGGTTCCAAATGACAAATTGTAGTTTTTGCTTACAGGCAAATGGATGGCATACGTTCCTGAGAACGATATTTTTCTGAAAGCGCCATATTGATCGCCCACAATTTGACCTCCCACTGCATGTTTAAATTTACCCGTATTCACTTCAGGATAGATGAGTGAACCTGCACTGGTTCGGATCGAAGGATTGTATCGTTGATACTTTTTCTTCAAAACCGTTGAACCATAAGCATAGGTTGTCACTGGAGCATTGTCAAAACCAACCCATTGAAATCTACCACCGATGGTAATGTCCAAAAAATCATACATTCCAGCAGCCGCGGGATTGATCATGAACTGATTTCTACTGTACTGGCTATACTGGGGCAGTTGTTGTCCAAAAGCAAGCCCTGTAAAACCTAGAATAACCGTAATTAAAAGCGTTTTCATAGTCTACTTTATTAATCTAATATTATCGTTACAGTTCCCGTTAACGACTCTTTTTCGTCATTGTTCAATTCAATGATGTAATAGTACGACCCAACAGGCATTAGCTCGCCTTTGTATGTTCCATCCCATTCATCTTGGTTATATTCCCCAGGGTTCGATTCGAATAAAATGTTCCCCCATCGATTATAGATGCGAACAATGTTGTTAGGATATGCCTCATCCAAATTGATTAATGTCCATGTCTCATGAACATTATCGCCATTCGGTGTGAATGCCGTTGGAACGACAATGTTGCATTCAACAATTGAAATTTGGACAGAGCTTGATCCTCCTTCGCAACCATTCAGCGTTTCCGTTACATAATATGTACTCGTTCCAACTACGTTCAATGGAACGATTGTACTTCCAGTGCCGAGCACATTCGTTAAAGCAGCATCGCTGTACCACGTGAAGGTTCCTCCAGTTCCAGAAGCGGTCATGTCATCGAAATTTCCAGTCGAGCAATATTCTGCGTCTGTACCAGCAAGAGGTTCTGAAGGAAGACTACTAACGGTTATTGTTTCCGATCCTGAGAGTGTACCTGAACAAAGTCCATCGGTGATGTCCACTAAGACATAAGTTCCTGGTGTATTGCCTAACACGATTGGGTTAGCTGAACTCGTAACCGATTGCAGCGCTCCATCTAGTGTGAAATTGATGGTCCAATCTGGTGTTCCTGATGCAATGACGACAACATCAGTAACAGGATCTCCAGCGCAATAGGTTCCTCCTCCAGATATAGTTGCAGTTGGAGCCGTATTTATCGTTACCAAATAACTTGTCTCATCGGTACATGCGCCATTCGAATCAAAGATCCAAACAACCTGTGTAGTCGTTATTGACCCAGTAATTTGAACCCCACCATTTGCTTGAGAATCGTCATAATAAGCTACCGATCCAGAAAGATCAGTACCCATAATCGTTGGCAAGGTATAACTTGTGCAGGCAGTAACATCCGCAACTGGATCCAATGCAGGAGTTGGTGTAATTGTTACAGTAAAACTTTCCTCTGACGAACATGTCCCGTTGATATCGTAGATAAAAACCGTCATCGATGTTGTGATCTGATTTGTTGCAAACAACTGATTTCCTGTTCCACCTGCTGCATCCCAATAAGAAACTGCTGCCGTCAAGTTTGTCCCTGTAATTGGAGGCAAGGTGAATACATCACATGCAAGTTGTGAATTAATCGGATCAATAACAGGCGATGCATTGACAACAACGTTGGTCGTATTCTGACATCCATTCGCATCGGTGTAGGTGATCGTAGCAGTTCCTGCTGCAACACCAGTTACCATTCCTGAACTCGAAACCGTTGCAATTCCTGGATTCGAAGAAGCCCAAGGTGTAGTTGTATTTGGCGTACCTGAACCTGTTAATTGGATTTGATCTCCAATACAAATCGGAGCCGTTCCAGCTATGGTGGGCAAACTATTCACCACAACCACTTCCGTTACTTGACAGCCATTGCTATTTGTGTACGTGATTGTCGTTGAACCACCAGATACACCTGATACAAGACCTGTATTTCCAACCGTTGCTACTCCCGTATTTGAAGAAGTCCATGGCGTTACTCCATTCGGTGTACCTGATCCTGTGAGCTGTAATGTTGATGTTCCACAAATTGGTGCATTTCCAGAAATTGTTGGTGTTGGATTCACCGTAACGACTGTTGTTATTTGACAACCCGCGTTATTCGTGTAGGTAATCGTCGAAGTACCAGGCGCAACACCTGTTACCAAACCAGCATTACTGACCGTTGCTACGGATAAGTTTGCCGAAACCCAGGGTGAAGTCGCATTTGGTGTTCCTGAGCCCGTTAGTTGGGTTGTCAATCCAGCACAAACTGTAGCTGTTCCAGAAATCGTTGGAAGGGCATTCACTGTTACTAATGCAGTGGTTTGACAACCGTTATTATTTGTATAGGTCATTGTTGCTGTTCCAGCACTGACGCCCGTCACCAATCCCGTATTACTGATCGTTGCAACTCCTGTGTTTGAGGATACCCATGGCGTAGTTGCATTTGGCACTCCCGAACCTGATAATTGAACAGTCGCCCCAACGCAAATAGGCGCATTCCCCGCGATTGTTGGAGTTCCATTAACCGTAACAACTTGTGTTGTTTGACATCCATTGCTGTTTGTGTACGTTATCGTCGATGTTCCTTGAGCAACGCCCGTAACAACACCCGCATTGCTTACTGTTGCAATTCCAGTATTTGATGATACCCAAGGCGTTGTTGCATTAGCCGTTGCTGAACCCGTTAAAGCAAGCGTTGCTCCAACACAAATCGGTGCATTTCCAGAAATCGTTGGTAAGGCGTTCACTGTTATGCTTGTCGTAATCTGACAGCCATTACTATTTGTATATGTGATTGTTGTTGATCCTGCAGCAATACCTGTTACTAATCCGGTTACACTTATCGTTGCCACTCCATTATTGGATGAAGCCCAAGGAGTTGATCCATTCGGTGTTCCAGAACCTGTTAATTGAACCGTTCCATTCACACAAATTGGTGCTGCTCCAGAAATCGTTGGCAGTGAATTGATGACGATCGTAAACGATTGTTCTGACGAACAGAAACCGTTCGAATCATAAGCATAAACGGTAGTATTCGTTGGTGCAGTAAATACGGTTCCATTTGGAATCAAGTTGGCTGGCAAACCACCTGGTGCAGAATAATAGGCTTGACCACCCGTTAATGTACCTGTAATATTTGCGTTCAACAAGGTGAAACTGACACCACATGAAGAATAATTGGCGATTGGATTTACAATTGGAGCTCCTGGATTTATGAGAACTTGTTGTGAACTTAAGGATGTACAACCTGTGACACTAGAGGTAAACGTAACATTATAAGTACCCGCAGCTAATGCAGTAATGTTGAAGGGAAGCGTTACTACTCCAGATGTTCCGGATGCAGTTCCTGTCCAGTTAACTGTTCCCGTAGCGGCTCCTCCAGTAACCTGAATGATTCCATTGTTACTATTACAACCCGTAAGTGGTGTTTGAGATGTTGAGATAATTGGAGAAGCATTAACAGTCACAACCACGGTAGTTTGACATCCATTACTATTCGTATAGGTAATCGTTGAAGTACCCGCCGCAACACCAGTCACCAGTCCCGTTGATCCAACGGTCGCAACTCCAGTATTCGAAGATGTCCATGGTGTTGTCGCATTCGGAGTACCTGATCCGGTTAATAGAACCGTCGATCCAATGCATATTGGCGAGTTCCCAGAAATTGTTGGGAGTGCATTGATTGTTACAACTACCGTAGCTTGACAACCATTTGTATTCGTATAGGTGATTGTTGCTGTGCCCGCTGCAACGCCAGTTACAACACCTGTATTCGATACGGTTGCAACTCCTGTGTTTGAAGATGTCCAAGGAGTTGTAGCATTTGGTGTTGCTGATCCCGTAAGCGCAAGTGTTGCTCCAACGCAAATGGGAGCATTTCCCGTAATCGCAGGAAGTGGGTTTACTGTAACAACAACCGTGGTTTGACATCCATTACTGTTTGTGTAGGTGATAGTAGATGTTCCAGCCGCAATTCCTGTTACCAAACCTGTATTACTAACCGTGGCAACACCTGTTACTGAAGATGTCCAAGGTGTAGTTCCATTTGGTGTTGCAGATCCAGTAAGTTGAACTGTTGATCCAATACAAATTGGCGCATTCCCCGAAATTGTTGGAAGTGCATTTACCGTGACAACCACTGTTTGCTGACATCCATTTGAATTCGTATAAGTGATCGTCGACGTACCACCCGCGACACCCGTGACCAAACCAGTATTGCTCACAGTCGCGACTCCAGTATTCGTTGAAGTCCA
The DNA here is from genome assembly GCA_041303175.1 of Crocinitomicaceae bacterium. Classification (GTDB taxonomy): domain Bacteria; phylum Bacteroidota; class Bacteroidia; order Flavobacteriales_D; family Crocinitomicaceae; genus UBA4466. The sequence continues at coordinate 18,128 of JBFYPU010000230.1, forward strand.
AGGTGTTACGCCGTTTGGCGTTCCTGACCCACTTAATTGAACCGTTTGTCCAACACAAATTGGAGCATTTCCTGAAATGGTTGGAAGCGCATTCACCGTTACGATAACAGTTGTTTGACATCCATTTGTATTCGTGTATGTTATTGTGGATGTTCCGGCTGCAACTGCTGTTACCAATCCTGTGTTACTTACCGTAGCCACGCCCGTATTCGACGATGTCCATGGAGTTACTGCATTAGGAATCGCCGAGCCTGTTAATTGAACAGTTCCAAGCACACAAATCGGAGCATTTCCTGAAATGGTTGGAAGCGCATTCACGGTTACAATGGCTGTAATTTGACAGCCTGCGTTATCCGTATAAGTGATGGTCGTTGTGCCTGGTGAAACAGGAGTTACCAATCCCGCGTTACTAACTGTCGCAACGCCTGTGTTGGAAGATGTCCATGGAGTTACTGCATTAGGAACCCCAGAACCCGTCAAGGTCAACGTACTTCCCATACAAACCGGTGCATTTCCACTGATGGTTGGAGCAGGGTTCACCGTTATATTGAGTGTCACTGTGCAGCCCGCGTTATCCATATACGTTATCGTAGTCGATCCGGCTGACACACCCGTCACTAATCCCGTATTACTTACTGTTGCCACAGCGGGACTAGACGACGTCCAAGGTGTTGCACCGTTCGGCGTTCCAGATCCTGTCAATTGAACTGTGCCACCGATACAAATTGGTCCAGTGCCTGAGATTGTTGCTGGTGGATTAACTGTCACCAAAACTATAACATTAGGTCCTACACATCCAGCTGCTGTTGGAGTAACTGTGTAAGTTACTACTTGAGGAGCACCTGATGCATTGATTAATGTATTTGCAATTGTAGTAGATGTCTGAGCTACAAGATCTTCACCTGTAACATTAACATTATTCGTTGCAATCCAGCTATATGTTGTTGGACTAATATTACTCGTCAAAACAATACTTGTCGTTTCGCCAGAACAAATTAAATCAGGATTTGGAGTTGCAGTACCTACAGGAAAATTAACTGTAAATGTTTCGCTCGATGTTCGCGTACAACCAAGAGCATCCGTGACCGTCAATACCGTCGTAAATGTTCCTGTTGTGCCATACGTGTGAGTTGGATTTTGTAAGGTTGATGTTGCGCCATCACCAAATGTCCAAAGGAATGTGCTGTTTGTTGTTTGACACGTCTTTGTGAAACTATACACTCCACACGATGGATTGGTGAACGTGAAATTAGCATCTGGACCAATAACAGCCGTTCCGCCCCCACAAGCACCGCCGAATGTTAAGCTAAAGCCATCATTGGATGTAGAGAAATTATCGACCAATAAGGCGTAGGTATTTCCTGCTGTCACTGTTAATGTCTGTACATTCCATGCGGCAGGATTACCTCCACAACCAGCGCCAGAAGCGACTCTTCCAGGTTCACCAACCGCATCAACGCACGTAGTTATCCCAGTGGATCCCTTACAGCCGCTCCAATTGCACGCCAATTCACTTGGTATGGGAGAAGCCGTAGTTGGACATCCTGCTGTTGTTGTGTTATACAATGACCAATCGTAGTCATTACCACTTGTCACTGGATTGATGTTAAATTCCAACGTACCTGTGCACCCAACGGTAAATTTAAACCACTTTGACTGACGCTCTCCTCCAGCACCCCAACACGAGTTCGCTGGGTTGATTTCTTGAAGACCAAAACCCGCACTTGATGTGGATTGACTGAATGTCGCGCCATCGCATAAAATCGCCGCAGTCGAACAATCTTGACCTGGAGCCACTGGCACAGCGACGTTATCAATGCACAAATCAAAGGTTCCTGGCGTTCCACCATTTGGTGTTGAAATTGTTATATAATAAAGTGTTCCTATTTGTAGTCCATTTATCGTTCCAGTTAAAATGGACGGTCCGCAATCCGAACCTGCTACACTTAAACCCGTACAAGCTGATGTCGCAGAAACTAAGATAAATTCGACATCACCAACCCATGGACCGGTAGTTGTCACATCATAATTTAGTTGGCCGTTAATCGCTGTAAAGCTATACCACACATCAAGGTTATTCCCACCACCTTGACATCCCACAGAGCCTATCCAACTGTCATCTGCACCAACAGTCGTACCATTAACACAACCGTTATTTGGATTTATCGGCAGTGCAGCCGAACAGATATCATTGGCAGGTTGTGCCAATGATGTCATAGAACAAAGCAGAGCAATAAAAAATGCTAATTTCGTTTTCATAATAATTATCGATTAATCTGTAGTGGTAGTTAGTGACCTATCTCTTCTAGGGGTTGGAAATCAGGCTTGCTGATTGCACTTCTCGAAGGAATAAAAAGCACAACATTTTCTGCTATTAGAAGCGTAACGTCTTCGGCCGGTTTTCTGTTTTGTTCAACAAAATAAAGAATGTCCGTTGTAAACGCTGGTGTGAATTTAGAATCATAAATGATTATCTGATAGGTCCCTTTTTGGGCCTTCACCATATCACTGGTGATCTGAATATTAATGTTCACAAATTCTGGTGATTGACAAAAAGCTAAGAATGGAAATGACATAAAAAGCCCTAGGAGCAGTTTGAATTTCATAATTGCATAAGTATTAGGGTGCCAAGATAGTTAATATCTCACATAAACTATTATATCTGTGTATTAAATGAGTAAACATGTTGTTCTGGTGAAAATTCAAACATACTGACCTGTCAAAAACAAAAAAGCCCGACATTCTTGGTAGAATTCGGGCTTACAATCCTATTTTGACGGTCTAATTTCCTTTCAAGGCTTCCGCACCTCCAACAATTTCGAGAATCTCGTTTGTGATGGCCGCTTGACGTGCTTTATTGTATTGAAGTGTCAATGATCGTTTCATGTCACCAGCGTTGTCTGTTGCCTTGTGCATTGCTGTCATACGGGCTCCGTGCTCAGACGCGTTTGAGTCCAATAATGCTTTGTACAATTGCGTTTTCAACGATTTAGGAATCAACTCTTCAACAATTTCTTGTTTTGAAGGCTCGAAGATGTAATCTCCAGCAGCCGTTCCTTCGCTTTGATTCACTTCGATTGGCAAAAATTGCTCAGCCATTACTTCTTGGATCGCTGCGTTTTTGAACTTATTGTAAATCACAACCACTTTGTCCACTTTTCCTGCCGCAAATTCATCCATTAAGAAGGTAGCAAGTGTTGAACAGCGCTCGAATGTCAAATCGTTGAACATATCTTCCGCCGCACCGATTCCCTCTGGTCGGAAACCAACATCACTGCGTTTGAACGCGTCGTTAATTTTCTTACCAACAGCGATCACTTTAACATTTTTGCCCACGTATTCGCCAGCGATCAATGCGTTCGCTCTTTTAACAACATTGTTGTTCAAACCACCACACAAGCCTCTGTTAGACGTTACACCTATCACGTAAATTGTTTTGACTTCACGTTGATCAGCATAAGCGTTTTCAGAAAGATCCAATGTCGAGCTCAGATTCCCCAAAATCTCTTGCAATTTTTCTGAATACGGACGCATTTGGGTAATTGCATCTTGGGCCCGTTTCAATTTCGCTGCAGAAACCATTTTCATCGCAGATGTAATTTGCATCGTTGATGAAATCGAGGTAATTCTGTTTTTTATCTCTTTAAGATTTGCCATCTTTTTACATTAAAAATTAAGGGTGCAGAATTTCGATATTCTTCGTTCTACGCTCTTAATTAATACTTACTTGCTATCTCTTTCGCGACTGAACCTAAAATATCGGTCAATTCGTCTGTATATTTTCCTGCTTTCAATTGATCCAATACATCTCTATGTTTTGCATCCAAGTAATCCAAATATTCTGTTTCGAATGCTTTCACTTTGTTTACTGGAACGTTTTGAATCATTCCCTTCGTTCCTACATAGATGATCGCAATTTGCTTCTCAACTGGGTAAGGATCACCTTCACGTTGTTTCAAGATTTCTACGTTGCGTGCTCCTTTGTCCAAAACGGATTTCGTAGCAGCATCCAAATCAGATCCAAATTTCGCGAACGCTTCAAGCTCACGGTATTGCGCTTGATCCAATTTCAATGTTCCGGCAACTTTCTTCATCGACTTAATTTGTGCCGATCCCCCAACGCGCGATACCGAGATACCTACGTTGATCGCTGGACGAATCCCCGCGTTGAACAAGTCACCTTCCAAGAAGATTTGACCGTCTGTAATCGAAATTACGTTCGTTGGGATGTATGCAGAAACGTCACCTGCTTGTGTTTCAATGATTGGAAGAGCCGTTAACGATCCACCACCTTTCACGATACCTTTCAATGATTCTGGAAGATCATTCATTTGTGACGCGATTGTATCATCGTTGATAATTTTCGCAGCACGCTCCAACAAACGTGAGTGAAGGTAGAAAACGTCTCCTGGGTATGCCTCACGACCTGGAGGACGACGAAGAAGCAACGACACCTCACGGTAAGCCACGGCTTGTTTCGATAAATCGTCGAATACGATCAACGCTGGACGACCAGAGTCACGGAAGAATTCACCTACCGCAGCACCTGTCATAGGCGCGTAAAACTGCATTGGAGCTGGATCAGATGCGTTAGAAGCAACAATTACAGTGTAAGCCATTGCTCCTGCGTCAGTCAATTTTTTAACGATACCAGCAACGGTTGATCCTTTCTGACCAATCGCAACATAGATACAGAATACTGGTTCACCAGCATCGTAAAATTCCTTTTGGTTAATGATCGTATCGATACAAACAGTTGTTTTTCCTGTTTGACGGTCACCAATCACCAACTCACGTTGACCACGTCCGATTGGAATCATCGCGTCGACTGCTTTGACACCTGTTTGAAGAGGTTCTGTTACAGGCTGACGGAAGATAACTCCCGGTGCTTTACGCTCAATTGGCATTTCGTACAATTGACCTTCGATTGGTCCTTTACCGTCGATTGGGTTTCCAAGTGTGTCGATTACACGACCTACGAGTCCTTCTCCAACATTCACCGAAGCGATGCGACCAAGACGCTTAACAGTATCTCCTTCTTTCACGGCAGATGAACGTCCAAGTAGAACGGCACCAACGTTGTCTTCTTCAAGGTTCAATGCAATTCCTTGCAATCCACCATCAAATTCGATCAACTCACCGTACTGAACTCCTTTCAATCCGTAGATCCGAGCGATACCATCTCCAATTTGGAGTACAGTACCTACTTCTTGCAATTCTGCTTCTGAACGAAATCCAGATAATTGCTCTCTTAATATTGCAGAAACTTCTGCTGGTTTTACATCTGCCATCTTATTCTGTTTTTATCATTACCTCTTGCTTCTTACTTCTGGTTTCGACTGCGCTCAACCATCCGTTTTCAGCTTCGGTAACACAAAGATTATCGTGTTAAACGTTGTTTTAAATTATTCAATTGATTCACAACAGAGGCGTCGATTTGTTGATCTCCCATTCGAACAACAAAACCACCAATGAGTGATTCGTCAATTTTCTCTTCTACTTCCAAAGTACCTTTTACGGATGCTTGGATTTTTGCAATGATTGCGTCGCGTGTACTTGCTTCTAGTGGCATTGCAGACGTGAGCGTCATTGGCACAATTCCTCTATATTCTTGTACAATTGCTTTAAATGCTTCGGCAATATCTGCCAGCATTGATTCGCGTCTGTTGTTGGTGACCAGTGCAAGGAAATCTTGAGTTGATTTTTCAAACGGCTCGAAAGCTTGCTGGAAGATCGCGATTTTCCGGTCTGTTTTCACAACAGGGCTAGACAACAACAGCTCAAATTCGCGTGAATCGTTCACCGTAGCCAAAAAGGTCATCATGTCCCCCAAAACGGAATCCACGTTTCCTTGATCAATTGCTAAATCCAGTAACGCTCGTGCGTATCGTGTTGCTACTTTTGTATTCCTCATCGTTGGATGATTAATTCATGTTAATATCTTCGACCAATTTATCGGCCAATGCTTTTTGTTTGTCTGCGGCAGACAATTCGCCGCGCACAATTTTCTCAGCGATTTCTATTGAGAAGGCTGCCACTTGTGTTTTCAATTCGGCGATTGCTGCTGCTTTCTCTGAGTTGATTGATTCACGAGCACTTGCCATTACTTTCTCCGCTTCTTCCTTCGCTTTGTTCTTTGCGTCTTCGACCATTTGAGTAGCGGTAGACTTTGCATCCTTGATCATTGAATCACGTTCCGCACGTGCTTCTTGCAACAAGTTTTCGTTTTGCGATTGAAGTGCAACCATTTCCAACTTCGTTTTCTCCGCAAGAGCTAACGATTCAGAAATTTTTCCTTCGCGCTCATTTACCGCGTTCAAGATTGGTTTCCACGCAAATTTTCTCAAAAGCAAAAGCAATCCGATAAACAACAATGCTTGCCAGAAAAATAATCCAAATGAAAATTGATCTAATAACTTATCCATGTTCTGTTCTTTTTATTTTAACTCTAAAAATCTTTCAGTCGCAACCAACCGTTACGACTGAAAGATACATTTGGAATGTCTTATACTGCGAATAACGCGGCAAATCCAATACCTTCAATAAGCGCTGCTGCGATCAACATTGCTGTTTGAATTTTGTTTGTTGCTTCTGGTTGACGTGCGATTGCATCCATTGCAGATCCACCGATACGTCCGATACCGATACCAACACCGATAACTACCAATCCAGCTCCTACCAATTTTGGAATAAATTCCATTGCTACTTGAGGTTCCATCCTTCTTTATATTTAGGGTTAAAAATATACTTAATTAATGTGCATGCTCTTCATGCGCGTGTGATGCTGCTGCCGATCCAAAATAGAGCGCCGTCAACATGGTAAAAATATAAGCTTGTAGCAATGCCACGAGCAATTCAATGATGTTCATAAAGAACGTAAGTCCAACAAACGCACCTTTCGCAAGGTATGAATCAAAGAAAACGACTACGGCGATCAAACTTCCAAGTACGATGTGACCTGCCAACATGTTTGCATACAAACGAATCATCAAGGCGAATGGCTTCACGATCAATCCGATCAACTCAATTGGAATCAACATTATTTTCATTGGAACAGGAACACCTGGCATCCAGAAGATGTGCATCCAATAATCTTTCTTCGCTGTGAAATTTGTAATGAAAAAAGTCATAATCGCCAACGTGAACGTTACAGCGATATTTCCAGTTACGTTGATTCCAAGTGGCGTCATACCCGCAAGGTTCAAGAACCAGATAAAGAAGAATACCGTTAATAGGTAGACCATGTATTTCTTATAGGCGTGCTCACCAATGTTTGGAATTGCAATTTCGTCACGAATAAACAAAATGATCGGCTCGAAGAATTTCGCAGCTCCACTTGGCGCAAGTCCAGTTCTGTATGATTTGGCGATTCCTCTAAACAAGAAGAACATTAGGACACACATTAAAAACGTGACAAACACATTTTTTGTGATCGAGAAATCCATTGGGCTAAGTTCAACTTCTGTTGAAGTTTGCGCTTTGTCGTCTCGCACTGTTTTTGTCAAGATATTTCCTTCAGCATCTGCATTGTAGATTCGACCATCTTCATGGCTCAACACATAGAACTTTCCATTGGATTCGACCGCGCCATTTTCTGCATGGTGAAACGCTGAGGAAGAAAAGATGTGCAATCCACCATCCCATAATATAACTGGCAATGGGAAACCAATCACTTCATGCGTTTCCATGTTTGTGATCACGCCAAACTCATGTGAATCTTGCGTGTGATGTTTCACAAATTCTGTATTGATCGCTCTCTCTTGCTCCTTGGTTAATTTCTCCTTAGGACCATGATTCTCTTCCGGGTGACTTGCCAGTGTAATCGCTGGAATGAGCGCCACTGCAACAAGTACTATTTTCCAAAGTTTGTTCATACTTACGAACCTTCTAGTTGATTAAAATCGGTGCAAAAGTACGCATAAAACTGTGAATGGAAAAAGGAAACGAAATTTATTTCGAATTTATTTCGGCTTCAAATCAGATTCTTTCAGCAATTGGATCAAAAATACGGTTCCGGCGACTAGGGAAATGGAATATGGAATGAAAAAGCCGAAAAATTCGAAGCGATCGGTGGTGCCATCTAGTTTGAAAAGTGGAATGAAGAGTGCGAAGAAAACCAAAAACTTGAACATGCTCAATCCGAGGTAGGCTGAACCGAGATTTGCGTTGGGTTTTTGTTGGCGTTTTTGCAAGAACCACACTTCCGCCATGACATAGGTAAGATTAAATGCATAAGAGAGAACAATGAAGCTGCCAAGAACTGGAAAATCGTAAGCAATGTGAAGCATGATGTGCGCTGTGAAGGCGATGACGAGTGCGGTGAACAATCCTAAGAAGAAGAGTCTATTTTTTCTTCTGTTCATCTTCTTCGTTCATTTTGTTGACTTGCCTTAGAATGCTGTAGAGAGACACCACCGTTGCGAAGAGCACCAATCCGATCGTGAACCATTTTTTATTGCTTGGGTATTTTTCATCTAGCCATTTACCGATCATAGCGAAAACGAAGATGGTTCCAGCGAGCTGCATTCCCATTCCTGAGAGTCGTGCAACACGAGCCAGAGAGGACTTTTCCTTTTTAAGATCTTGGCTCATGCTTGAGTTCTAATAAACGACGTCTTCTTGCGTTGATTTTGCGGCGTTTGTTGATTTGGGTGAGAAATTACTCATTTTGCATTGACCTGAGAATTGTGCCCCCTCTTCAATTTGGATTTTTGCCGTGGTAATTTCACCAATGATTTTCGCGTTTGAACGCAAAGAGAGCAAGCCTTCCACTTTTAAAACTCCGTCCACTTTTCCTTCGATATCAGCATCTGAGCAGATCAAATTTCCAGTGATCATTCCTGTTTGTCCGATCACAACTTTGGCCGATGAAGAAACATTTCCTTGAATTTCACCATCAATGCGCACATTGGATTCTGCGATGA
>JBFYPU010000231.1:0-3908 GCA_041303175.1 Crocinitomicaceae bacterium
TAATTGGAGTGCTTCCTCTGACAATTCCCAAGCGTGAATGCGCGCTTTTGAAAGTGTCGATTTTAATCCAAGAGCGATACAGCCTGAACCAGAGCAGAGATCAACAATATTCAATTCTACTTGTTTGTCCACAGATTGCAGAATCCAGTCAACCAATTCTTCTGTTTCTGGACGAGGAATCAAAGCGCGCTTATCGCACAGCAATTCGAGACCATAAAATTCTGTTTTTCCAGCGATGTATTGAAAGGGTTCATTGGCTTGAAGCCGTTTAACGACAGATCGAAAATAGAGCAAATCGGATTCAGAAAAACGCATTTCGCTGCCGAGCATAAATTCCGAATTGGAAATATCCAAACGTTTCTTAACGAAGGTTTTCAACATCAATTTAATCTCTGAAGCTGAAAATTGATTGGACAATCTTTCGCTGAAATAGCTTCGCAGACCGTCAAGCGTATTCTGTTGTACAAACATGCCTATTCTCCGCCTTTATTGGCTCCAAAATAATAGGTATAGCCAAAACCAACGACCAAAAAGCTAGTTACTCGATCAAAATTTGCAGTATCGTACCCTCCATTTGATGCAATTCCGATGTCTTGCGGACTGAATCCAAAGCCTTGGTAACCGTATCCGATAATCCAGCGGTAGGAAGTATTCTCATTCGCCATAAGCACAAAAGCCGTTGTAAATTCAGCATAAGGACTGTTCACTTGGATTGGATTATTTCCATTTTGCTTATTTAAATCGGTATCGAAGTAGGTTTGTGAATAACCCAGTTTTAGTCCGAAATCCGTTGCAAAGTTATCGTTGTGAAATTTGTCCCAACCCACTTTTGCGAACACGGAACCAGAGTGTACACCCCCAGAAACAGGTGTTGGCACACTGAACTGATTGATCGTGAAATAAGAATAACGCGCCCCCAAACCAGCATGCAAGTGAAATGGAAACGAATATTGTCCATACGTTGAAATGCCAACAAGACCTTGCATGTAGTCGTCAAACGGTTGATTACTCATCGCGACTGGTAAGCACAACTCGACGTTATAGGTGAATTTTGGCGTAATTTCTTGGGCACGTGATACGCTAGCTCCAAAAAAAACAACTAGTACTATGGTATAGATCTTTCTCACTTCACTGTTCTTAACGCTAAACTACCAATTTAATTTTATTGATCGTCAACGACACGCAAATTCCGACTATTTTTGGCCTGTGAACAAAGGAATAATGTACATCATTTTGTCGGGACTGTGTTTTTTAGTCGTGAATTTCTTTGTGAAAACACTTGGGCAAGGTCCCGATCAAGAATTAATTCCAGGCGTGCAATCCTATCCAGGACATGAATTGGTATTGGCGCGTTCGATTATTACCTTTGCAATCAGCTATGCCGTAATTCGCCATCGGAACATTTCCATGTGGGGCGTAAATAAAAAATGGCTGATTATTCGCGCGATTGCTGGGACTGTTGCACTTGTAATTTTCTTTACCACCATCCACAAAATGCCCTTGGCCATTGCGATTGTCATTCAAAATTTAGCGCCCATATTCACCGTTATTCTCGCAATGATTTTCCTAAAAGAACGCGTTCGATTGCTTCAATGGTTTTTTATTCTACTCTCCTTTTCTGGGGTCGTGGTGATCGCTTACGCCCAACTTCAAGGCGATTCAAGTCAACTTGCTGAGATCCCCATTTTTTGGTTAGGAATGGGAATTGTTTCAGCTGCTTTTTCGGGAATTGCATACACCGCGATTATGAAATTGCGCGCAACAGACGAACCAATTGTGATTGTATTGTATTTCCCGATGATAGCGATTCCACTGATGAGCATTTTGTGTTTTTTCGAATTCACCATGCCACGCGGAATTGAATGGTTGATTTTGGTGGTAATTGGAATTTTCACGCAGCTCGCACAAATCAGCATGACCAAGGCACTCCACAACGGAGCCGCGGCAACCATAACGCCCTTTCAGTACATTTCAGTGATCTACGCTTTTTTAGTCGGCTACTTCTTTTTTGGCGAATCCTTGAGTTGGCTCGTTGATATAGGTATTGCGCTTGTATTGATTGGTGTCTTGACGAATGCACTGATTCGTGCTAGGAGACAATCGCGCGTCAACTCATAAGAAATTTGTATCTTTCGTTCACATGAGTAAAATAATTCACCGCGGCAAGCTCGCACAATTTGGAAACCTTGAAATCCTTGCGAAGCAAGTGGTAGAAGGATTCATCACCGGACTGCATAAAAGTCCTTTTCATGGATTTTCAGTAGAATTTGCTGAGCATCGACTCTACAATAAAGGTGAATCGACACGTCATATCGACTGGAAATTATATGGTCGTACCGAGAAGCTTTTCACGAAGAAATATGAAGAGGAAACGAACCTTCGATGTCAAATCGTGATTGATTGCTCCACATCGATGCTTTACCCAGCGGACAAGGACGAGAACAAATTGGAGTTTTCGGTGTACGCTGCCGCTGCCATAATTGAGTTGTTGCGCAAACAACGTGATGCCGTTGGAGTTTCACTTTTCACGGATAAATTGAACGTGCACACGCAAGCAAAATCGTCGCAACTTCACCACCGTTATTTATACAGCGAATTGGAAAAATTGCTGACACAATATGAAAAAGGAGAGCAAAAAGTGGCGTCAACAGTTGATTGTTTGCACCAAATTGCAGAGCAATGCCACAAGCGTAGTTTGATTGTCATCTTCACTGATTTATTGGACGATCCAACGAAAACAGATGAATTGTTTCAGTCACTCAATCACTTGAAACATAACAAACATGAAGTAATTTTATTCCACACAGTTGACAAATCTGCTGAAATCGACTTTGCATTTGAAAACCGTCCGTATCAGTTCGTAGACATGGAAACGGGTGAAAAAATTAAGCTGCAACCGAGCCAATTTCGTGAGAATTATACAAAAGCCGTGAATGCATATTTCAAGAACATTGAAATGCGCTGTGCGGATTATCGAATTGATTTTATGGCAGCCAATATTGGCGAAGGGTTTAATGAGGTTTTACTTCGTTATTTATTGAAACGCCAAAAGCTGCATTGATTACAAAATCACGGCACTTTTCAGTAACCAATCTCCGTTTTTGTGCATTTCTCAACGAGCTGTTGTCATTCCATTTTTCCTGTTTTCTCGCAGAATCTTTCCAAGGTGTTAAGCTTCCGTTAATCTTTGCTAAAAACGGAGATTGGTTGCACGCTCCAAAGGTCAATTCGCTTAATTCTCCTTAACTTTATTGTGTAAAATCGAGCAAGGAAGGAATAGGCACGAGCGTAGAAACCTTGTTCATAAAACATGAAGAAGATGAAAAAAAACAGCATCAAAATTTCGCTTTTCGTTGGAATGGTTGGAATGCTTGCATTGGTATCGTGCAGCAAAGACAAGAACACGGTAAAATCGGTTGAATCCGCTGTAACGAGTGGATCATGGAAAATTACCAAGTTTGTGGATTCAGGAACAGACGAAACGAATAATTTCACGGGATACAATTTTGAATTCAACGAATCGGATGTACTTTCTGCGACGAACGGCACGAACATTTACACAGGAAGTTGGAGTATCACAGACAGCAACAGTGATGACGATTCTCAAGACGATTTGGATTTCAACATCAGCTTTGCGTTGAGCAACGATTTCCAAGATTTATCGGATGATTGGGATTTTGTTTCTCATTCTTCCACGAAAATCGAGTTGATTGACGTGAGTGGTGGTAGTGGTGGAACAGATTACCTCACCTTCGAAAAGAACTAACATTCTCTCATTGAGCAAAGAACAAACCGCGATCCGAACAACGTATTTTAGCATAATTGGCAACACCACTTTAGCTATCATCAAAGGATTAGCTGGGTTCTTTGGAAATTCTTATGCGCTGATAGCGGATGCGATTGAATCA
>JBFYPU010000232.1:0-19996 GCA_041303175.1 Crocinitomicaceae bacterium
GCAAAACTCAATCTAGCGCAGATAAAGTAGACCTTTCCTTGGCTGCAAATCCGTCTTCGGGCTTTAGTTCCGACCAAAAAAGCGATGCTGCGTGTTCCAGACTGTTAGCTTCGCTATACGCTTGGTTCGGCATCCTGTCGCTTTTTTTTCGTCGAAAGCTACCGCCCTGCGATCGGGCAGGAAAATCAGGGTGCTCCTAACAATTGGTTGCAAAGTCATTCGCATTATGTCAACAATAAACACGAAATTTGACCCCACCTCCACGCAAAAAAACTACTTTGGTGGGATTATTGGTAACAATCAAAGAACAAAACACACACGAAATGGATAAAATTCTTTTAACAACGGACTTTAGTGAGAAAGCAATGACGATTAACAGTTATGCAATTGACCTATTCGGCACGAAAGTCAATTATATTTTGTTGACAGGATACATCTGTGACTATGCGCAAGCGCAAAAAACGGAGGGACAAACCTTCGCTAATTCGGAGGAGTTTCGACAATATCGCCACGATCGTGCGATGACAAAACTCAACGACGAAAAGGAAAAATTAGCACTCGCTTTCCCCGGAATTGAAATCAAATGTAAAGCCATTGAAGGAATCGCCATTCGGGCAATTGAGTCCGCAACACGACTCTATTCTCCGGATCTAGTGGTGGTCGGAACGAGCCGATTGGCGAACGCTCCAACTCGTAACCACGCGAGTGTGGCCACCCGATTGATTGGTAGTCTACCAGCAAATTTGCTCATCGTTCCCAATCAACACGACTGCCCGACCGTCAAAAAAATTGTGTACGCGTACTCGAAACTCGAAATGAACAACGAGATTCTAGAACCATTCAAATTCCTTATCAAAAAGGCAAAACGCGAAGTAACGATGTACCACGTCATTGAATCGGAAAAAGACGTTTTCACCGACGCTACGGTGCAAGATTTTGGAGATTTCATGGAGATTAAAAATGTGAAAATCGAAAATGTTAAATCGCGCAACATCGTTGACAATGTGTTGAACTACTGCGAAAACAACAAACCCGATTTGCTGGTCGTCATCTCGCGTGAAAAAACCTATATGCAAGATTTTTGGATTGGAAGTAAAGTGGATGAATTGGCGTGTCAGTTGCGTCAGCCGATGCTCGCATTGTACGATATTCCATAACAGAAGGCTCGTTCTGAATGCAACAAAATCATTGAAGATTCATTATGGTTGAAGAACTTATTGCGGCGCTCAAAACCTATTATGATACCATCACGCCTACCAATTTCTCCACCATGCTAGATGGCGCGAAAGAAATCGTTGTGGAATACAATGAAATGGGCGTTTCGAAGCACACGATACAATCTGTTCTCGACTACATTTTGATCAACGAAGGATTGACCGACCACCAAGAAGCTATCCTCGCCGAAGTTTTGAAATGCATTGACGGTTATGCAGAACCTGAGGATAATCTTGTGCTTTTAGAGTGGAATCAACACCTAAACGACAAACAATAAACGATTTTCTCTCCAGTAGCAAAAAGCATTTTGAGTATTGCTCGATATATATCGGTCTATAAAATTTTGATAATAAGCGTTTTATCAACATCAACTTTCACAGCGAGCCACAATTAAACTGTTTCGTGCCGTGCATTTCTCAAGCACTGAACTGAACGGGTAAGCATATAAAATATGCGGAAAAGCAATTATCAGAAGTTAATTCTTCATGAACCGTGAATTTTTCTGCGTTCAAATTACTACTTTTCCAACCTAACAGAAAGTCATGGATTTTAAATACTTCTCAATTGCTCTGCTAATTTTAGCCAGCTGCTCCACAACAAACGATATGATTAAACCACCGCAAGCCAAAAAAATCGAGGTAACATTAACCGAACACGGTGAAACGCGAACAGACAACTACTTTTGGATGCGCCTATCGGATGAGCAAAAAGAAGCCGAAACGCCTGACGCTCAAACAAAAGATGTGTTGGATTATCTCAACGCAGAAAATGACTACCTCGATGCAATGATGAAGCCAACAGAAAAATTGCAGGCGAGCCTATACGATGAAATTGTGGCGCGAATCAAGCAAGACGATCAATCGGTGCCCGTCAAAGTGAATGGATATATGTATTACAGTCGTTTCGAAAAAGGGCAAGATTATCAACTTTCTTGCAGAAAACTCGGTGACGAAAATGGCGCAGAAGAAATCATGCTCAACATGCCAGAGATGGCCAAAGGCACGAGCTATTTTGCTGTTGGAGGTCAAAGCGTGAGTGAAAACAACGAATTGCTCGCATACAGCGTGGATTTGGTGTCGCGCCGTCAATACACCATTCATTTTAAAAACCTCAAAACAGGTGAAATGTATCCCGATGAAATCGTCAACACAACGGGCGGGATCACCTGGGCAAATGACAATAAAACCGTGTTTTACACGAAGCAAGATCCTGTAACGTTGCGTTCACATCAAATCTACAAGCACGTTTTGGGAACACCTGTCGAAAACGATCAACTCATCTTTGAAGAAACGGATGAAACCTTTGGATGTGGCGTGTACAAAACAAAATCACGAGATTACATCATCATTGCGAGCTCACAAACACTTTCCACAGAATTCCGATTTTTGGATGCCAACAATCCGGATGGAGAATGGACAATTTTCCAACCGCGTGAACGCAATTTGGAATATTCAATTGATCATTTCGGAGATCATTTTTACATCACCACCAATCTCGATGCGAAAAATTTCAGGTTGATGAAAACACCCGTGTCAAAAACCGAGAAAAGCAATTGGACAGAAGTAATTGCCCACAGAGAAGATGTGTACTTGGAAGAAATAGAAATCTTTAAAAGTCATCTAGTGGTCTCCGAAAGAAAGGACGGATTGATTCAATTGCGTGTTATTAAATGGGCTGATGAATCAGAACATTACATCGAATTCAACGATCCAGCATATACCGCAGGCCCATCAGCAAATCCGGAATTCGACACAGAAATTCTACGTTTTAGTTACACTTCGTTGACCACACCTCAAACGACGTATGACTACAACATGGTCACAAAGTCCAAAACATTGTTGAAACAACAAGAAGTGCTCGGCGGCACGTTTTCATCGGATAACTACACTTCAGAGCGCATCATGGTGACCGTTCGCGACGGTGCAAAAGTCCCTGTTTCACTGGTCTACAAAAAAGGCATGACGCGAGATGGGAACACGCCGTTGTTGCTGTATGCTTATGGTTCTTACGGCTATTCGATGGATCCGACATTCAGTTCGGTTCGTCTAAGTTTGCTTGATCGTGGATTCATCTTCGCGATTGCACACATACGGGGTGGTCAGGAAATGGGGCGCGATTGGTACGAAGACGGAAAATTGCTCAAGAAGAAAAACACATTTAACGACTTTATCGATTGTGGGAAATACTTGGTAGAAAACAAGTACACTTCTACCGATCATTTGTACGCACAAGGCGGTAGCGCAGGTGGATTATTGATGGGTGCAATCACCAACATGGCTCCAGAAATGTGGAACGGTGTGATCGCTCAAGTGCCGTTCGTTGACGTTATTTCAACCATGTGGGACGAATCCATTCCGCTCACAACAGGCGAATTTGATGAGTGGGGAAATCCAAAGGATAAGGTCTACTACGATTATATGCTGTCTTACTCACCTTACGACAACATCGAAGCGAAAAACTACCCGAACTTGTTAATCACCACCGGATACTGGGACAGCCAAGTGCAGTATTGGGAACCGGCAAAGTGGATCGCCAAGTTGCGTGAAATGAAAACGGATGACAATTTACTCATGATGAGTTGCAACATGGACGTCGGTCATGGCGGTGCCTCTGGACGGTTCAAACGCTACAAAGAAATTGCGGAAGAATACGCCTTTTTACTTTATTTAGAAAACATCAACAAGTAATCAATATGAACTACAAAAATTCCATCTTTCTAATCCTACTTCTAGGGGTACTTTCCATTTCTGCATCACTGCCGCATGCAGCACCGTCAGTTAAATCTGAGCTCATTATGGGCAAATGGGTTTCCTACAAAATTTTGGCAAACGGGAAAAACAGAATCATAAGTCCTGAATACAAGTCACTGTGGATGGAATTCGAAGAAAACTCACGCATGTTCGTTGGAGTAGACGATGAAGAAGGAACTCAAGCAGAATGGGCCATCGAAGAAGAGCAAAAGAAATTGTACATCACAGTGGAAGGAGAACAGGAGGAATATGACATCATCAAATTGACAACAAGCGCACTTATTATTCAGAAACGAAACGATCCAAACAAAACCAAAATCTTTTTTAATCGTTCTTCTGAATGAGGTTTGTGCGTTTAACGCTGTTGTTCTTAGCTAGCAGTATTTTTTCATTCGGACAGTCCTTCGAAACGAATATCAGCGGAAACCTGACCTACGATTCAATGGAGCCAATTGCTCAAGCTAAGGTTGAGTTAATCCTTGGTAATGAGGTCATTTCAGCGACTTCGAGTGATGCATCTGGCCATTTTTTACTGAACGCCGAACTCTTGGACAACACGGAATACCGTCTAGAAATCAATGGAACTTCAGATGAATTTCCAATTCACGAAGAACTGACATTTAACACGGAGATTTACCACCATGATTACCATTTTGATGTGTCGGTTCCTTCTCCGCTCGTTGATTCCGATCGAGGACAAGTCGCTTATTACGCCAAAAACGAAACCAAAACCTTTGAAAAATTTGAGATCAAACAACTGTTGATGATCATTGAGAAATACCCGAACATTTGCATTCAATTCGGTCAAACCCTGGCTCGAGACGAATCCGAAAAAACAGCCGAAAAACGAAAAATTGCCTTTCTAAAAGCATTGGAAGACGCTGGTGTCGACATGCGCTGCGTTCAATTCGATCCCATTACACGGACACTGCAGGCAGTTAGTGAAGACCAACGCTCACGGATACGAGGGGCGATTGCGTCTTATGATAGTCGCTGTAAATGAACCAAGAACCCGCCTAAATCGCCAACAATCAACCTTTTCTCACCAAAATCGTTGAAAATTCCGTTTCTTTGCAGGAAATTAGCGACGCATGGCGCACAAATCAGGTTACGTAAATATTGTAGGAAGTCCAAACGTTGGGAAATCAACGCTCATGAATCGTTTGGTCGGTGAGAAGGTTTCCATTGTAACAAACAAGGCACAAACCACGCGTCACCGCATCTTGGGGATCGTGAACACGGACGATTATCAAATTGTTTTTTCCGATACACCTGGGGTTGTCAACTCGGCTTACAAACTGCACGACAACATGATGAACTATGTAAACACGAGCATTTCTGATGCCGATGTATTGCTGTTTATCACCGATGCGAAAGAAACCGAAATGAATCACAAGGAAACCTTGGAGCGCATTCAACGCTTGGAAGTTCCTGTCATTTGTCTGCTCAATAAAATGGACCTTTCGGACCAAGTAAAGGTGAAAGAAAAATTGGATTACTGGCAAGAACGGTTACCCAACGCAAATGTGTTCCCCATTTCTGCCCTTCACGGATTCAATGTGGACAGCGTATGGGAATGCATTCTCGCTGCCATTCCTGAAAGTCCACCCTATTTTGAAAAAGATGCGATCTCAGATAGACCGATGCGCTTTTTTGTTTCTGAAATCATTCGCGAAAAGATCTTTATGCATTGCCAAAAGGAAATTCCTTACGCGTGCCAAGTGGAAATCGAAGAATATTTGGAAGAAGAAAACATCACACGCATTCGGGCATTGATCATTGTTGAGCGCGATTCGCAAAAAGGAATTCTGATTGGAAAAGGCGGAACGATGTTGAAACGTCTAGGAAGAGAGGCAAGGATCGAAATTGAGAAATTTATCGAAAGCAAAGTCTTTTTGGAAACCTTTGTGAAAGTGGACAAAGATTGGCGCGCTTCGGAAAGTAAATTGAAAAAATACGGTTACTAAGAAATCGAATAATTGAGCGATGCGCACAAGCGTGTCCAAGCTATAAGTCATGGGAAATATTATCGCAATTGTAGGACGTCCAAATGTTGGGAAATCAACATTATTCAATCGTTTCACAGAATCACAACGGGCCATTGTAAAAGAAATTAGCGGCGTGACCCGCGATCGTTTGTACGGCCGTGGAGAATGGAACGGCACCGAGTTTTCAGTGATCGACACAGGTGGTTACGTGAGCGGTTCCGACGATATTTTTGAAGCAGAAATTAGAAAACAAGTCATCATTGCCATCGAAGAAGCGAATGTGATCATTTTCATGCTCGACGTCATGACGGGCATCAGTGATTTGGACGATGTCGTCGCGAAATTACTTCGTAAATCGGGCAAAAAAATCTTCATTGCAGCAAACAAGGTAGACAACACGCAACGCGCTGGATTGTCGTCAGAATTCTGGTCACTCGGTTTGGGTGATGTCTATGATTTATCTGCTGTAAACGGCCATGGAACCGGCGACTTACTCGATGCAATCATCAAGGATTTTGATAAAAACATTGAACTCACTTCGGAAGAAGACAACTTACCGCACATCGCCATTGTTGGACGACCAAACGTTGGAAAATCATCGTTAATTAACGCATTGACAGGAGAAGAACGAAACATTGTTACGGATATTTCTGGAACGACACGTGATACGGTCAATACGCGATTCAATTCCTTTGGATTCGATTTCATGTTAGTGGACACGGCTGGAATTCGAAAAAAATCGAAGGTACATGAAGACATTGAGTATTATTCTGTCTTACGCTCCATTCGCGCGATCGAAAATTCGGATGTGTGTATATTTATGGTAGACGCAACCGAAGGCATTCAAAAACAAGATTTGAATATCTTCTACATCATTGAAAAAAACTCGAAAGGTGTTGTTGTGCTGATCAACAAATGGGACTTGGTGGAGAAAGACCACAAAACGATGGGCGAATATGAAGCTCGGATTCGTGAACAATTGGCTCCCTTCAATGACGTTCCTATTATTTTCACCTCGACAATTGAGAAACAACGGATTCACAAGGCATTGGAATCGGCGATGGAAGTATACACGAACCGCATGCGCAAAATCCCGACATCTGAACTCAACGACGTCATGCAAGCAATCGTATTGGCTACCCCGCCGCCATCGCTCAAAGGCAAATATGTGCGCATCAAATACATTCAACAATTGCCCACGCATTCGCCTGCGTTTGCCTTTTTCTGTAATTTACCGCAATACATTCCAGACAGCTACAAACGCTTTTTGGAAAACCGATTGCGCGATGAATTTATATTTACAGGTGTTCCATTGAAAATTTTCTTTAGAAAGAAATAAAGAGAACCAATCCCTTCAATCTTAATTTCCCTGTTAATAAGTTCCAACGAGCGACTGCGTTCGCGGGGGAATAAGCCTTAACTTTGTTCCACGTGCAATATGCAGCTATCGACATCGGAACAAATGCCGCTCGACTTCTCATTGGAGAAGTGTCGGAATTAGAGGGGGCTTCCTTCGTGAAAAAATTGTCTTACACGCGGATTCCACTTCGATTGGGAGAGAGTGTGTTCGACACGGGTATCATTCCTCCAAAAAAACAGGACGATTTCCGAAAAAGCATGCACGCCTTCAAGCTGATTTCTGAATTGTTTGACGTGAAAGAACTCCGTGTGTGTGCAACGTCTGCCATGCGCGAAGCAAAAAATGGCCCGGAAATTCGAGAAATGATCCTACGCGAAACAGGCGTCAATATCGAAGTAATTTCTGGTAATGAGGAAGCAAAACTGATTTTGTCCACCTTCTTTTTGATGGATATCGATAAGGAAATTCCTTTTATCGTGATTGACGTCGGCGGTGGAAGCACGGAGGTCACCGTTTTTGAAAATGGCGAACGAACAGCAGCAAAATCATTTAGAATAGGCACCATCCGGATGCTGAAAGAAAAGGTATCCAAAGATATTTGGAAACAGATTGAGAAGTGGATCAAAAAACACCTCGATGTCAATAAGGTGCGCCACATTTATGCTACAGGGGGGAATATTAATAAGGTTCATAAGCTGCTAGGCGCAGGTCACATGGAACCCATCTCTGCGATCAATATGCAGGAGTTGCGCGATGAACTCAATTCGCTTACAATGCTCCAACGGATGACAACGTATCAATTGCGGCCTGACCGCGCAGACGTTATTGTACCTGCGTTGGATATCTATTTGTACATTTTGAAGGAGCTCAACTGCCAGAGTTTGATTGTGCCAAAAATTGGACTTTCAGATGGGATGATCTACAATATGCACCTCAAAAACAACAAGCGAAAACCGCCTGTCATCAAATAATTCGAACACCAATCAATAGCACGTCATCGAGTTGTTCGTGTTCACCCATCCAATTTTTTAGGGTTTCTGAGAATTTTTCCTTTTGAACATCGAGGGGTAAAAGACTGAATTCAACAAACAATGCCTTCAATTGTTTGACCATAAATTTCTTACCCGATTCACCCCCAAATTGATCGGCATAACCATCCGAACTGGTGTAGATCATATCGCCAATTTCAAGGTCAAATTCCTGCGACAGAAAGACATGCGATTCCTCTTTTGGGTCGAATCCAATCGATTTTCGGTCGCCTTTTAATTCAATCACTTCGCCGTTTCGAACAATGTATGCCGAATTGCGCGCACCAGAAAAATACAGCTTTCGCCGTTCTTGATCCAAGACACAGAGCGTCAAATCCATACCATCGCGAATTTGTTTGCTGGTGTATTGAGAATTCAACGCAGCATTCATTCCACTGCTCAATTCATCCAAGGCACGGCCTGTATCACGTAAGCCATTTGTCTCTTTCCCTCGTTCCAATAGGTGATTTCCGATGAGACTAACCAATGCGCCGGGAACACCATGGCCTGTGCAGTCCGCAGTGACATAACCTAAAAATGATTCTGCAGTGGATTCGTCAGTTGTGAGTTGGTCAATCCAGTAAAAATCCCCACTCACCACATCCTTCGGTTGAAAAAACACGAATGAATTGGGAAGAATATTTCTAAATTTTTCTTCGTTGGACAAGACAGCACTTTGAATGCGTTCAGCATAGGTCACACTCGCCATAAAGTCTTCGTTCTTCTCTTTCAGCAATTCGCGTTGCGCTTCAATTTCCTTGGTCCGCTCGGCTACTTGCTCCTCCAAGCGCACATTTGCTGCACGCACAATGTTGTTCTTTTCTTCCAACTCAATGAGTAAGGCAGCTTGTGCTTTTTCCCGTTCCTCTTGCAAAATTTTGTAGCGACCCGCCATCAATACCGCTAAGAAAATCAACTCAAGCAAGGTGCCCACTTTGAGTGCATTCTGCGTAATGATTGGTGACTCGATGATGCCCAAGTTTCCAAGAACGAATACAAATCCGCCCAGCACGAGGAAGGCCAGTCCAACCAAGAAAAGGCTACTCACGGCTCGTTTTCGCTGTTGAATGAATCCTGTCGTTAGCATAAAAATCAAGCCCAGAAGCGAGAAACCATTGATCAGACTAAATACAATTTGGAAGCGGATCTGAGGGATGAGCGATAGCACCATGGTAACCAACACGAGTGCATTAATAACGGATCCAATCTTTTTCATGGTTCCCGTCAGAGCAAGATATCCCGTAGCATACAGCATTCCTAGAATCACCGTTGCACCTGCAAGAATGATCGTGCAATGTTGGGTGAAAAAGCCCCCAGAAGTGAACACAAATTGGTGCATATACCCATCAACGGAAACTTGTAAAAGTACCGAACAGGTTGCGTACAAGACATAGATAAGAAAGAGGCGTTCCTTCAACATCACGAAGAACATCGAGTAAATGATGATCACAAAAATGAAAATCCCCAAGATGATCCCGATGAACAAATGACGGTTTGAATCCAACGCCATGTAATCACTTCGGTCGTAGAAAACCATTGATACACCCATATTTTCGCCTTCGCTGCACAATTTGAGGACATACTCGCGCGACTCGCCCGACGGCACAGATAGTTTCAGCGCACTAAAATTCGTTGGCAAATTCTTCGAATCAAAGGAAATGGCATCTCCAGAAACAGCTATTTCCTTCGTGTCGACACAATACAAGTTGACCACATTTGTGAAAGGTCTCGCCGTTTCAAGAACCAAGGATAGATCCCTGTTGCGTTCATTTTTAAGGATAAAATGAATAAAATAAGCTGAGGTCTTAAAATCCAAATTGACGATTTTCGACGTCATTCGAACTGCCTTGAATTGCGCTTTTTTGTCCAAGAATGCTTGCGGAGATACCGCTCCATTTTCTACTTCGTGATAGCTGAACCGCTCCGTTACAGAAATCCCCAAAACGTCCGAATTCTCATCAATGATCAGCCTATCTTGACCGAAACTTGCGAAAGAAATAAGAACCAGAAGCAACAACCAATTCTTCATGATAACCTGTTGATGTGGTAAAAGTTAGACAAATTTTAATGAAAGCCAACTATTTTCACCCAAAGCAAGCGTTAAAAGAACGCTCTCACCTCCATTCCCCCAGCATGAATCACCTTGTTGTCCTGCGATTTACGGCCGTTGTATTGAATTGACAATTGCAAATTCTTCGATATGGATCGCTGATAACCGAGTGTCCATGTATAATTTACACCCGGCTTCAACGCTTCCAACATTTCAAATCCAAGAGCTGAGTTAATTTCGCCGTCGTATTCAATGATCACCGTTTTCAATCCACCCGTTAGGCTACCCTTCTCGGCTTGATTGTATTTGAAGGTGCTTCCAAATTCCAGCACGTTTGCAATTTCTCCACCCAGAGTAGCGTCGTTCAGTTTACGTGCCGTACGACCATCTAGTGTAACCCGGAACGTAGTGGATGGCTGATAAATGATACTCGGTTCCATGGTGAAAAATGCCAAACGGTAGTTGCGGCCAGACGTGTAATCTGCCGATGATTCTTTGCTGCCAATCGTTCCTTTTGCTTCAATCGTGAATTGTTTTTTGATGTTCCAACGTGCCGAAAGTTCGTGCGATTGCAGCAAGCGCGAATCGAAGCCACTCGCGAGAAGTGTTTTGCTTTGAACGTCTTGATAGACATATTGCGCACCAAAAATACTGGAGGTTCGGTTGAAATAGAGTGTGTTTCGAAGATTGGTAGCCGTGGAAATCAAGGACGTATCGCTGATATTCGAATAAAACGGATTGAAAGCATTGCCATCAAACTCGTTCGTTTTACGCTTGATTCGAATACGGGTTTGATTGGAAAAACGAGAAACGCCTTTTAAGAATCCCTTTTTCGATGCCCACAGTCGCTCGGGACGCAGATACATCGATTGGTTGAACTCATTGGAATAGGTTTTTATGTACTCATTACTCGGTGTAAACACCCGAATGTAACTCGCTTGATCGGCAAATTGTGCAATTTCAAACTCGTTCAAATCTTTGATTCCGTCCGCATTGTAATCAATCCACGTATACA
This sequence comes from Crocinitomicaceae bacterium, assembly GCA_041303175.1. Lineage (GTDB taxonomy): Bacteria > Bacteroidota > Bacteroidia > Flavobacteriales_D > Crocinitomicaceae > UBA4466. The sequence continues at coordinate 11,407 of JBFYPU010000232.1, forward strand.
CACCTTGTCCATCATTCACTTGGATGTATAGGAATTCTCGTTTGAGTTCTAGCCCAGATCCCACTTCGTAAAACGTATTGAGGTTGATCGCACCTTTGAGTGCTTCGAGTTGATACTCAATGCGCCCAAGCAAGGTGTTTTCTGGTGTCTGCGTGATCAAAAGCGGGTCGGTGATCACCAATTCCCGATAACTCGAAACAATGTTGAGGGATTGATTTTTCCATTCGGTGAAATTGATCTCCGCCCCAAAAGAACGTGCTTTTGCTGCCCGCAGAAGTTGCGTACTGTCGGAACGATCATCCACGCGCTCACGGTAGAACAATCGGTACTGATTTTTAACCGAATCACTGCTTCCTACATAAAATTGATAATCAAAAAACTGATAACTCGCAGGCTGTAGAATGTCTGTCCGAAAACGGTTCAATTCGTGATCGTCTTTGAAACCCACTTTGAACCAACCCAGAGACTGAGAAACATCGATTCTATGGCGGACAAATTCATTGCTTTGCGTCGTTCTACTGGACAAATAACTCGCGTCCCAAATCGCATTGAAACCCTTTTGATTCCATTTCCCCGAGCTAAATCCCCGAAAACCTTGATAATCTCCACCAATCAAAAATTGCTGGCCCGAAACGTTGATGTTTCCATGATTTCGATGAATAAAATTGGCACCCACTTTCGATTCCACTTGATTTCCTTCAAATCCCTTGTCGCGCGTGTTCCAATCGCGGTCAAATTCAACGCTTCGGTATTGCTCGATCGGAGTGAAATTCTTGTCTCGAGCCTCAATTTCAACCGTTGTCTTTAAGATCCAATCTGGCAAACTATCCTTGGAAAGTGGGAGTTCTCCCGTCAAACGCGCCATGGTTCCAAAACTTTGATCATCCTGACTATCGAAACGCGAAAAGGTGTTCACATCGTTTTTTGAATAGGCCATTTCCGTTTCAAACTTCAATTTTTTCGTCAACTGAATGGCGATTCCAGAGGTGATCATTTGGCGTTGTTTGGGTGTAATCACAGTGCGCGATGGGGCATAATCTCCCACGGAAACGCCACCTTGCGGTTCGACCCATTTAAATACTTTTCCGAGTGCGTTGAAGTTGCTAAACACATAGTCACCCTTCCCTGCTCCTACGAATTGAAACGTCGCGCGGTAAAGCGCCGAATCAGGATGTACGGAGTAAACAAGCACAGAATCGTAACCCGAAATGCTCACCAATTTGTAGAGATTCTGATTCTCAAAATAACCAATTGAGTCGATGCTCGATGTTTGTGCCAAATCCAGTGTATCGCCAATCGCCGCGAGCTGTTGCTTCTGGGAAAGACTCAATTCTTGCTGCAAGGTTTGGTTGCGTGCATCTTGCTCCGAATAGCCATTGATCCAGAACTCAAAACGCTCCGATTTATAACTGGTTGACGACTGAATAAGCGAGCGCGCATAATTTTGATCGGAATATTGAAACTCCACCACGATCCGCGAATCCTTGGTGATTTGATTGCGCGACGTGAAGGTCACCTCCGCCGTATTGTAGTCAATGACGTAATCAAACGCTTGTCCCCTTTCGAGCGCGCGCCCGTCAATGAACACGTTTTCTGTTCCTGCCAAAACAATGATGAACGGTTCGTTTTGTGCGCCCCGCAATCGATATGGCCCTTGATTTCCTTCTACCCCTTCGATGATTTGCCGTTGAAATTGTCCCTTTGACAGTGCGCCAGATGCTTCCGTTTTCCACACAGCATTTTCCTTCGGCTTCCATTGGTAGTTAATAGTTAAACCCTGCGCACGCTTCTTATAGGTCAAAAAATAACCACGAGGCTTGTAGAGCCAAAAATCGCCCGCTATCAGCTTGAGATCATCGTTGTAGACCTGAATAAACACCTGATCGAATTCTTGCAACTTGTTGGTGTTTCCATCCGCTTGAATCGGCAAATTGTCGTCTGATACCGATGCGAGTAATTTTAAATTCGGTGCAATTTGTCCCGAAAGTTCAAGATTTAAGGTTGAATTGACCCCCAAATCTTGGTTGTTTCCAAAGGAAATACCCCGAGAAATACTTCCTTGTTTTGTGAGACCTGCACCGCCAAAAATATCGGCATTCGTTTGCGTCGAAGTGATCAAAAACCGTTCCCGCATTCCTTTTTCCTTCGAATAAATGAGGCTTGTGTCACGCGTATAGATGGGTGCACTCAGCGCGAATGGCAGCACACGGTACGTAATTTTCAGTGAATCCGAACATTTAGAGAAAAGAATGAGACGTGCTTCGGCGTAGTCAAGTCGATAATCATCCAAAGAGAGCGCAGCAGTTCCGCACGAAACGGTAAATGAATTGGGATAAATCGAAAGGGAATCCAGTTGAATCGTATCCGCGTGCGCAACAGTCATGGATCGAAATCCAGAATACTGTGCCTGTCCATCAAAGGACACCAAAAGTGCACAAAGTAGTATTGCGAGTCGCAGAAAATTGAACATTGTTACGAAGGTACAACGTAAGAAGGAGAAAAATCGTGCTTTTGGAGGATGGAATTGTGAGAGTGAGCGGATTTGTATGCGAGATGATGGTTTTTTGAAAAATGGTTGGCGCCTCAATGGACTGCATTACTTAGACTAAGAAGAAAAAGATCAAGCTAGATTGATTTGCGCTCCAAAGTTGCTTCCAAGGCAATAAACGCCGCACAGAATCCCCAAATTGGAATGGCAGCTTTGTCCGTATCTAGAAAATTGTTCAGCACTCCGTGCACAAAATACGTCACCAAAGCCAAAATCATGGCGAGCATGAGCGTGCGCATTTCTTTGTCTTCAGCGGGCCACTTGAGGTAAAGGCTGATGCTCTTGTAGAAAATCGCAATGACGATCAAAATCATTGAAAGCATGCCAACTAAGCCCATTTCAGAAAGGGGTCCCAAATACTCACTGTGGGCGTTCCCCAAATCGCCAAAATTCGTGGAAATGATGGTCAAATTCTCTGGATCCTGAAAGCGGGCGTACTCAAATGCATACGTTCCTGGACCAAATCCGAAAACAGGTCGTTCGTTGAACATATCAATGGCGCACGACCAGCGATTCAAGCGTTCCAAATTGGACGCATCCGTTGTCACGTTCGCAGCACTTTGCAAGCGCTCTCCAAATTCCTCCGTTGTGTGCTCGGATTTGTTGCGTTCCAAGTCCATTTGAATGGCATCCCACGAGAAATACAAGAAGGATGCTACGAGTACCGTACCTATTGCGATGTACGAAAATTTGATTCTCAATTTGATGGCTGCCAAGACGCATAAGGCCGCAACAACGCTCAACCAAGCCGCACGGGTATAGGAAAAATACAAACCGATCAGCACAATTCCAGCGAGTGAAATCAAGGTCAATTGCAGTAAAGGATTGTGCTTTTTCATGAAATAGAGTCCAAAAATGAGCGGTGTCACAAACGCTACCGCGGCTCCATAAATCGTGTGATCCTTGAAAAATGGCCACATCACCCAATGCCCTTCTTTCTCGCCGAAACCATAGCTGGCATGCACCACCAAGGTATAGGCAATCGCAACAACCATCCCGATTACAAGCAACCAAACAAAGGTTTTGATGTGCTTGGTCTGCTTGAAAACGCTCGGTCCGTAAAACAACATCGGCACGATAAACCACACTTTCGCCAATAAAAACTTGAATGAAGCCGTGGGATGTTGGCTGGTGATTGACGTGACAAAAATCCAAATTAGGTAGAACGAAACCGCCCAGACAATCGGATGTTTCCAAATGTGTTTTTCAAAGGCGTGGCTTTGCAATTGTCGCAATAACAGTAAAATCAGAATCCCAAACAAAATGGGTTCGGTTGGAATAAATAAGCCAAAGCTATCCGTGTATTCTTCAATGTTTACGGAAAGTGGTGTAAACAATGCAAGCGCTAGGTATGTCCATTGCGTGTATGCAATCGCACAATACATCGCGAGCAAACCAATGGGCGCAAGTGCCAAATAAGCTTGGTCAATCCACACGAAATAGCACATCACCAAGATGTAGGCGAAACTTGCTAGAAAAATAACGGTATGTGATCGCAGGGCTTGCAACTAGCTCATTTTACGGAGCTTCGCAATTCGGTCTCTCACCAAAAGGGCGAACACCGCGAAGAAAAATGCTCCCATGGTTGCCAAAAGCACGATGATCATTCGCTTGGGTTTGTCTTTTTTGTCGGCAACAACGGCGGGCTCCACAATGAATTTATGGTTGAAATTCGCATTCGCATCCGATTCCGATTGTTCGTAGGAATCTTCAAATTTGGTCAACTTCGTTATGCGCTCATCACGCAATTGCTCGAGCCCATCAAAGCGCGCACCGTTGTCCTGATTTTGCTTAATTTGCTCCTTCATAAAAGCACGATCTTCAGCGCTTTTCGACTCGTTATATGCTTGGTGCAAATTCGCTCGGCCTTCACTGGTCACAACACCCATTTTTGAAAGACTATCCAATTCAGCCAAAATCCCATTGATCTCCGTCTCCAACATCTCACGCTTTCTTCGGTTGATTTCGAAAGCCGGAATCGTACGCTCCTTCACCATGTCGTTCTTAACCGTGTCGATCAAATCCACAATTTTATTTGCGATTTCGGCTGCCAACTCAGGTTCTCTGTCGAGCACATCAATGCTGATTGAGCCATATTTTGTGCGAGTAAATTGAATGTGACTGCTGTATTCTTGCCCCAATTTGAAATAACGATTCTCATCTTTTGGGTCGATATCGTAGTGCTTGAATAAATCAAAACGCTCCACAATTCGATCGCGAATTCGAGACGATTGCAAAATTTGCAACAACTGTTCAGCTTGTTCTTCTTCACCAAAATCCATCGATGAAGCCTTCGCATTTCGTTGTTCTGAGAAAGAAACCGTGCTCGTAGCTGTCGGAAAAACAATCGCGGTAGACTTGTATAAAGGCGTCATGAAGAGCGAAACAACAATTGCAGCTACAAATGCGATCCCAGAAATGATGATAATTGTGATGCGTTTCCGCCAAATAAAAAGTAGAAGATTTTGACTTTCATCTTGAAAATCAACCGTGTTTTCACTCATAGTTTGTGTTTTCGAAACGCGAAGGTAACGTTTCTAATCGAGTGTATTAACTGACAAAAAATCAAATTATTTTATTGCCGATCTATTTCTTTCGTTCCACTCGCTGTAAACAGTGATTTGAGCTGCTTGAAATCAAGCATTCCGAAGAGAAACATACCGATAAAAGTCGTCAGCGAAACGCCTAAGAACAAGGCAAATGATTCCACTTTTACGAAAAAACATAGCGCACTTACGGCAGCGAGAAACGCTACAAATTGGAGCATCGGTAGAACTGTGATTTTGATGGAAAAATGGAAGAGACAGAAAACCAGCTGCGCGATGGAAACCGACATTTGCGTAATCAAGGCTGTGAGCGCCGCTCCATTTGCACCATAGTGAGGAATCAACGCGAAATTAATGCCCATATTGATCACGATTCCAAGTGCGGAAATTTTGTTCAGAAAACGGAGTGAGCCATTTGCCGTGAGCAAGGTTCCAAAAAGGAGATTGGCGGCCATTCCCACAAATGCGACCATCAACAACTGGAAGGAAAGCACACTTGAGGCTACATCTTTTTCATAAATCCAACCCAATACCAACTCGGCATTGAAGCACAAAATGATCGCGAGTGCCGCTGTTCCTCCGATCAGTAATTTTGTCGCCGACGCGAGCAATGGTTTGAAATCCCGCTTTTGAATGATCAATTGTGAGAAAATGGGATACAACAAGCCCGTGAACAGCGTTGCAAACATGAATAAGGCATCAAACAATCGAAAGCCTTGTGCGTAAAATCCCGCTTGTTGTCGACCGTCGCTGTGCAAGCGTTCAAGCATCACTGAATCCACACGCGTGTAAATCATCATCAGGAGAATCAACAAGGCATACGGGATACTTTTGCGCACGAGCGCATAGGAAAACTGCCGTCGGAAAACGATTTTTGGTCTACCTGTTTTGTGCAGCAATAGCACAAACGCGATGAGAACCGCAATGCCGTAGCAGATGCTTTGAATCCAGAGAAACCACTCAATTTGGAACGTTTTTGGAGACCAGGGCAGGTAGAGCAAGGCACCACCCAAAAGGATCACGAGCAAACGGTCGAGAATGCTCAAAAATGCCTCAGTTTTAAACATTAACAAACCACTAAAATAGCTGCGTGCAAAGGCAATGAGGGTTACAAAAAATTGATTAAGTACCATGAACGAAAGCAGATAGATTTCAAATTTCCCCCATCCCAACAACAGGGCAAGTGAAAACAATACGACTGCATAAAGCACGAACAGCACCAAGCGCAAGGTCAAAATTTTACCCAAATAGGAAACCGCCACTTTCGGATATTGCGCAACGTGTTTTGTCGTAAAATTGTTGATTCCTAAATCCAACAAAATATTGAACAGAAAGGAAAAGCTGAGCAAGGTAAAATAGATTCCGTACTGCGATTGACTGACCCTGTTTTGAATTTCCGCATCAATTCCAAAAATGGCAATGGGCTTGATAAGCAAGTTCAAGACCAACATGAGCGCAAGACCGGAAAGAAATTTTCGTTGCATCTGATGCTTTAACGTAAAAGCAAGAAATTAATTCGCTGTAAAGATAAAATTTTGGGCGTCATGGCGGTCGCAATTAAACGGAACACGCTCATTTCCTTTGACGACGAAGGTGGAATAACCCAATGATTTCAGAAGTTCGAAACACTTTTGACGGTTTTCATTGTCCCACAATTCGGTATAAATAATCGGATGGTATTTTGCCAACAAATCGCGCGCTCCGCTGAGAACAAAGTACTCGAAATTCTCTACATCCATCTTGATGCCTTGAATTTTCTGGTCGGTGAACAATTGATCGAGCCGTTTAATCGCCACTTCAAATTCTTCTCCTTCGTTCCATTCCGTGATCGATTCGTGCTTCACATGACTCAATCCTTGCATCTTCGCTCCGTCCTTTTCGGGGAGAATCATTTGCACCGTGCCGTCCGTATCTCCAAGCGCAAACTCGTGAAATTGGACGTTTTTCAGTGCATACTTGCGCACGATTTTCTTAAAAATAGTACGATTATCGGGCATGGGCTCGAACGCATGAATCTCCGAATTGGGTAGTTTTTGTGCCAAATGAACTGTCATGATTCCCAAGTTGGCACCAATATCGAGGACAATACCCTCGCCGTCTTTTAACATTTCTAGGAAATGGAAGAAGTCGTTTTCCTTATCGTCTCTGCGCAACGTGCGGATTTTAAACTTCGCGAAAACGTATAAATAGGTCTGAAACCCAAACAGTTTTTGCAAAATATATTTAATCCAAGTTTTCACGTAAGCAATAAAGGGCGCAAAGGTAGTAAAAAGAGATGGAATGAGTGCCGAGCGTCCGATTTTCCCATGACTTATATTCACCTAATTACTGGGATTCTTTTCAAGCAAGGCAGATAACCAAATTCATTTTCTCAATAATCAAGTGCGTGGCATCTAAAACTACTCCAAAATGTGTACTTTCATGCGAATGCGAAGCAAATACGCACCGTGAATTAACCCGTATGAAAATCAACACATCAACCCCGTGGCACAGCGTAGAAATCGGTGAAAATGCCCCCCATGTCGTAAATGGAATCATCGAAATTCCGAAAAATACGCGTGCAAAGTATGAAATGGACAAAGCATCTGGATTACTCAAACTTGACCGTGTCCTCTACTCTTCGATGTACTATCCCGCCAACTATGGTTTTATTCCAAAAAGTTATTGCGACGATAAAGATCCACTCGATATTTTGATCCTCTCGCAAGTTACAGTTGTGCCAATGTGCATCGTTTCTGCGAAAGTTATCGGCGTGATGCACATGCTCGATAAGGGAGAAATGGACGATAAAATCATTGCCGTTGCTGAACACGACATGAGCGTGAATCATTTAAACGACATTTCAGAATTGCCTGCACATTTTCTCGTGGAATTGAAAAATTTCTTCGAAGAATACACCAAATTGGAAAACAAAACGGTTCATGTTGCCGATTTTCAAAATGCCGAAGCCGCTCGAAAAGTGATCGTTCAAAGTCAATTGGACTACATCCAATACATAAAAGAAAACGCATAAGCCATCGTTCGAATGGTTTAATTTCCTTATGTAGCATTTGTTGCACAAAATGAAAATTTGAGGTGCTAATTTAGTACCTGTAAAAACGCAACTATGAAATTTTCTGTCTTTTCGTTCCTGTTGATTAGTTCCACTTCCTTTGGTCAAAATCCACTGATGATTCCGCCAACCATCGAAACATCGACGATAAATTTAACCCTTCAAGAAGGTACAACCCAATTTTTTCCAGGTATAACGACCAACACAATGGGCGCGAATGGTGCATTGTTGGGTCCTACTTTGATCATGAATCAAGGTGACGACATAAGCATTACGGTAGACAATCAACTTTCGGACACCACCACCATCCATTGGCACGGACTGCACGTTGCGCCAGAAATGGATGGAAGTCCACACAACATTATTTTGCCCGGAACAACTTGGAATCCCACATTCACCGTGCTTGACAAGGCAGGATTGAATTGGTATCACCCACATTTACAC
>JBFYPU010000233.1:0-3794 GCA_041303175.1 Crocinitomicaceae bacterium
ACCGCTTACTGGACCCAGCATCTGAAGCGGCAAAAGGAAAAGACAAAATTGGCTCAACGTTGAAAGGAATTGGTCCAACATACATGGACAAGACAGGACGAAATGGTTTACGTGTCGGCGATATTTTTTCACCAAATTTTAAGGCGAAATACGAAGCTCTTGTAGAAAAACACAAAGACATGTTGGCGCGATATACTGATTTCACGTATGATCTGACTGAATTGGAAGGTCCATGGCTCCAAGCTATCTCTGAACTCAAAGAATTGACGGCCATCGACAGCGAACAATTTTTGAATGACGCGATGAAGGCTGGTAAGAAAATTTTGGCTGAAGGCGCACAAGGTACGATGCTCGATATTGATTTTGGAACCTATCCGTTTGTGACTTCATCAAATACAGTAACAGCTGGGACGTGCACAGGACTCGGGGTTGCACCAACAAAAATTGGCGACGTAATTGGGATTTTTAAAGCCTACTGCACGCGCGTCGGAAGCGGTCCTTTTCCAACAGAATTGGATGACGAAGTTGGTGAACGCATTCGTACCCTAGGCAGTGAATTCGGTGCGACCACAGGACGCCCGCGTCGATGTGGATGGGTAGATATTCCGCAATTGAAATACGCCATTATGATCAATGGTGTAACTGAACTTTCGATGATGAAAGCAGACGTATTGGACTCATTTGATACGATCAAAGCATGTACACACTATATTATTAATGGTGAGCGATACGATTATTTCCCTTATGACGTTAATGATCTGGAAGTAACGCCTGTGTACGAAGAAATCAGAGGTTGGAATTGCGATTTGACGAAATTAAGTTCGTACGATGATGCCCCAATCGAACTGAAAGACTATGTACATTATTTGGAACAAAAATTGGAAGTACCTATTACCGTTGTTTCGGTAGGTCCGGATAGAACGCAAACATTAAGTAACAAAGTGCTCGCTTGATCACACGAAAACATAGTTTGAAACGTGCGCTCCTCGGATGCGCATTTTTTTTGATCCCAGTATTGAGTATCGCTCAGAACAATATTTTGGAGTTGCTGCCCGGTGCAAAAAAAATGATCTACGACCAAAAATCGGATAAACATCGCCTGATTGGAAATGTCAATTTCACGTATCAAGGAAATAAGATGTACTGTGATTCAGCACATTACTACGAAAAACGGAAAATTGTAAAGGCCTACGGAAAGGTACACGTCAACAAACGCGATACGCTCAACCTTTTTTGCGATTCACTTTCATACGATGGCAACACGCGCCTAGCAAAATTGTGGGGAAATGTCCGCGTTCGCGACAACGAGTACAAACTTTCAACCGATACACTGGAATACGACGCAAAAAAAAGCATCGCGATTTATAGACACGGCGGGAAAATTGAAAGCATTCTCTCCAACGAAGTGCTAACTAGTAAATTTGGTTATTTCTACCCCGAAACGAAAAATTTCTTTTGTAGTAAAAATGTGAAGTACACCAGTCCCGAGATTAAGATGACCACGGACACGCTTCAATATAAATACAACCAGCAGAAAACCTACTTTTACGGCCCTACGACGATTCAAACCAAAGAGGCGAAAATATACTGCGAATCAGGGTGGTACAACATTGAAACCGAAGAAGGAACACTGTACAAACGCGCCGAAATTAAGCGTAAAAGTGAGTTGATTCAAGGCGACACACTCATTTATTTGCCCAAACAGGGAATGTCCATTGGTCGTGGAAACGTGTTTTATAGTGATACTACTCAAAAAATGTCCTTCAAAGGCGATTACGGTTTGGTTTCAGATAGCCTCCATTACACGTTGCTTTCTGGACATGCAGTTGCTGTAAAAGAACTCGATGACGACACAATGTATGTGCATGCCGACACACTCTACTCCTATAAATTGGACAGCTTGGAATACATGCGTGCTTATCAAAATGCGTCCATTTTCTCTACAAAATTTCAGTGCAAAGCGGATAGCATTTCCTACACACCGAATGATGACAAGATGGAACTCTTTCGAGATCCAATTGTGTGGTCCAACGGCGCTGAGTTGAAAGGAGATTCAATGGAATTGCAGTTAAGCGACTCGATTCTACACAAAGTCCTTATTAAAGAGAACGCTTCGGTCATACTTTCTGTGGATGAAAATGAACTCTTTAACCAAATAGGTGGCAAGGAAATAATCGCGCATTTCCGAGACAATGATTTGTACCGAACCAACGTGAACGGCAACGCTGTCACAATCTTCTACCCAGAAGAAGAAATTGAAACGGATTCCACAATCACCATGGAACGAATGGGCATGAACAGACTCTATTCAAGCACTTTACGTATTGATATTGATAGCAATGAAGTAACTGGAATCACGAACATAGACGAGCCCGATGGCGTATTTTATCCCATGGATCAGATCGATAAAAGTGAACAATTTATTCCAGGTTTTAACTGGAGGGATGCACTTCGACCAAGAACTTGGGAAGACCTCCTTCGTGAGCCTGTCGGAGTGGAACTCCCTGAAAGTGTGGAAGAAGAACAAGAACCTGGCGAAGAGGTCGAGCTAGAAGAGTAAACGTTCGCTGTTAAAAATTTCCTATTCTTTCCAACTGTTTCCAACAACTCATTTATTTCAATTATTTTAAGGGTCTCAAAGCACACATATGAAAACAATTCGCCCGTATCTACCTTGGACCATTCGTGTTCTAGTTGCCATTTTATTTCTCGTTTCTGCACTCGCAAAACTGTGGCCAAGTCCATCACTTGCATTGGGAACATTTGAAGCAAAACAGTTGCTGACACTCGGATTTCCAGATTGGCTGGCGCCCCATTTTTCTCGCTTGATGATTGCACTCGAGTTCGCACTAGGCTTCGGACTGCTTCAACGGCATCATCTCAAAAGAATAGTGGTTCCAGCAACGATTGGATTACTGGTTGTATTTTGTGTTCATTTGACGTACAGCATCTTAAATAATGTAGGAGGAAATTGCGGTTGCTTTGGTGAACTTCTTCCTATGACGCCAACTGAAGCGTTGATTAAAAACATAATCTCCGTAGGATTGTTGGGTGTTCTATACCGCATGTTGCCAACGGATACCCCACCCAATCGCTACTCCTATTTGGGATTGCTTTATACGGCAATAGCGTTGGTCATCTACATCATTGCACCGATTCAAAAATCAAGTAGTGATGCAGGCAGCGTTCCATCCGCAGTAATCATTCCAGACGAGCCAGTCAATGACACGACGCAGACAATTACGCTTGATTCAACAGGGAAAACGGTAAAAGTTGATCCAAAGAATGATGGTAAAGTAGATGAACCCGTCAAAGATACCTCACCCAAAAAAGTGAAATCGCGCTACAGCCAATTTGTTCCAGATGCGATCAAGCTCGATGAAGGGAAAAAGATCTTGTGCTTCTTTGCACCCGGTTGCGATCACTGCCGCGCCACAGCCAAAACGCTCACGCGGATGAAAAAAGCGGATCCAAATTTCCCGAAAATCTACATCATCTTCATGGACGAAGAAACGAACTTGATTCCGGATTTCTTCGCTGCAGCTGGCGAGCAATATTCCTATCAAGTTGCAGACATCGTGAAGTTTTGGGGAATGATTGGCAGCAGCAATGACGTGCCAGGTGTTGCCTATTTATGGAATGGAAATGTGCGCTATTTTGCCAATGGTTCCGACGAGCAAGGTCCAAATCCGAACATGTTTACGGAAAAAGCGTTGCGTAAGGAATTGGATAAGGTGAAATAGATTTGTAATCCAATAGTGAAAGGAGACCTTGATTCTCCCTCACTAAAACGT
>JBFYPU010000234.1:0-7900 GCA_041303175.1 Crocinitomicaceae bacterium
CGCACCATTGTTTTATAAAAGCGTCGTTGTCGGCTCTATTTTCGGGATCGTAACCCAAATGCCTCATGAGTACCCATGCATCTTTTTCGGTGAGTTCGGTTCCGTCAACAGATGCTACCACCTTTCCATCAGACCCACATGAAACCAGTCCAAAGCAAAACAGGCTAGCCAAAAGACCAGCCTGTAGAATGCGTATCTGCCACTTACTTTCCAACGGAGTAGAGGGCTTCTTTGTTTACAATCAATTTATGTTTTCCTTCGATCTCCGTCATCCATTCTTTTTCAAGTTGATTTTGATAATCGGATGTGATGGATCCTTTTGCTTCATCAAACGCCTTTGGTCCTGCTGGCAAAAAGGCGTTTACTTTGATGACATAAAATTTGCCTTTGAATTCATAAATGGCGTTCAATCCTTCTTTGAAAGGTGTTGGTGTTCCAGCGATATAATCTGTTGTTTTTGTATCGTATTTTCCTTTACGGTATTTCACATTCAAGGAAGAACTTTCATTCATTGATGTGACCACTTCATTTGAAGTGACGGTATCGATTGCCAACTTAGTCAGCGTTTGTTTGGCGATTTCCATCGAAACGCACTCAAAAACTTCGGCGTCTACGCGCTCTCCCCATTGGTATTTATTCGTGTTTGCTGCGTAGAACTCCTTCAAACCAATTGTATCACGCATTGCCTTGTTCCAGACTTTATCAGACATCACTTCGTAGAGTAGGATGCCATCATGGTATTCCGTGATCAAGGCTTTGTATGCAGGATATTTTTCAGCCAATTTCGTTTCTTCGTAGTTCAAAATGGTTTCCGTTTCCCACAATTTATATTGTTTGTCAACGACCAATCTCACATCCTCTTTACGTGCAGCGCGGTAGTTTGTCTCCATGTATTTTGCAAAATCGTTTGCTTTAAATTTTTGCTTGTCCATGGTGAATAATACTTTATTGCTCGTGTATTCTGAAGCACTAAACTCACCCAAATGGTAAGTTGAGTCGATGTTTGAGTAGAACCATTTCAAGGACTTCTTCGCTTTGTTTTTGTAACCATAATCGGTTTTCAAGTTACTCACGAACGACGCTTGTGTTTTTTCGGCACGGGCATCTTTTGCCACTTTTTTCTCTATGTCTTTTTTGAGTACTTCATATGAGTCAACATCTTTCCAGCTAATGCGCTTGATGATATGGAATCCATAATCTGTTTGAACCGGCTCACTGTAATCACCATCGTTTTTCAATGCGAAAGCTGCCTCTGTGAATTCTGGAACCATTCGGGTTGTTGTTCCCGTTCCAAACTGAGGAAGAATCCCATTTTTGCTATTGCTGGATGGATCTTCTGAATGTTTGGCCACCAATTCCTCGAAGTTTCCACCTGCTTTTAGCAGACCATATACTTCGTCAATTTGTGCTTTTGCATTTTCGATGTCTTCCGCCGATGCGTCTGAACGTGCAGCAATCATGAGGTGGGCTGCTTCCATTGTTCCTCTCGCCGGTCGACGATCTTTCACTTGCAGAATGTGGTAACCAAAGCGCGTTCGGAACGGATCAGAAATTCCACCAACTGGAGTTGTGAATGCGGCATCTTCGAATTGATAAACCATTTGGAATGCGGTAAAGTAGCCCAAATCACCACCATTATTTTGAACGGTTGGATCTTCCGAACCCAATTTACTTTTTGCTACTACTTCGAACAATTCTCCATTTTCGATGCGTTTTTTCAAATCAAGAAGGCGATTGTATGCTTTCAATGTATCTTCTGGCGTGGCATTCGACTCCATGCGAATCAAAATATGCGATGCATGAATTTCTTCTAAGGTACGATTGTACGCCTCCACAATAAGGGCTTCATTTTTCGAGGAATCAATTAAATAAGGACGAGCCAATTGTTTTTGATAGCCAGCAAGTTCTTTGACCAATCTAGGAATGGTATCATAACCCAACGCTTCTGCTTCGGCAACTTTCAATTTGAATTTTTTAAAAAGCTCCATGTACTCATCCAACGACGCCTGATCGTATTTTGGATTCTCGTTGTTCTTCAAATAAATTTGTAAAAACTCCGATTTGGTAATTGGCTTGCCATCGATAGTCATAATTACGGGATCATTCTGAGAATATCCCATGAATCCAATCATACAGGTAATAGCAAATGCAATTATTTTGTTCATAGCTTATTAATTTTTTAGTGTCAAAAATAGATTTTCAAATTCAATTATGCCTCACAAACGAATTATTTTAGGCTATAGTTTGGTGCCTCGCGTGTTATTGTGACATCATGCGGATGACTTTCATGCATACCAGCAGACGTGATTCGAATAAATTTCGCTCCTTTTAGGTCGTTGATGGTCGCTGAGCCACAATAACCCATTCCAGATCGAAGTCCACCAATGATTTGGTACATCACCTCTTCCAATTTCCCTTTGAACGGAACTCTTCCTGAAATTCCTTCAGGAACCAATTTCTTCACATCGTCTTCACCTGCTTGGAAATAGCGATCTTTCGAACCTTGTTGCATTGCTTCCAAAGAACCCATTCCACGGTAAGTTTTGAATTTTCGTCCTTGATAGATAATGGTTTCGCCCGGTGATTCTTCCACACCAGCGAACATGGAGCCCAGCATTACGGTGTCTGCTCCGGCGGCAATTGCTTTCACGATATCCCCGGTGTAGCGAATTCCACCATCTGCGATCACTGGTACGCCTGTACCTTGCAAAGCAAGAGCAACATCGTTCACGGCAGTTAATTGTGGGACCCCAACACCTGCGATCACGCGTGTTGTGCAAATGGATCCAGGGCCGATTCCCACTTTTACCGCGTCAGCTCCAGCTTCAACAAGGAATAGCGCTGCTTCAGCCGTTGCGATGTTACCTACGATCACATCCAAATTCGGGAAATGTTGTTTTACTTCCTTCAATTTTGCGACAACACCTTCTGTATGACCATGAGCCGTGTCGATTACGATGGCATCAACGCCTGCTTCAACAAGTGCTCTGGTGCGCTCCAACGTGTCAAAAGTTACGCCGACAGCAGCTGCTACACGCAAACGGCCGTATTGATCTTTCGATGAATTTGGATGTTCACGCACTTTAATAATATCTCTGAATGTGATCAATCCAATTAACATTCGTTCTTCGTTGATCACAGGGAGTTTTTCAATTTTATTTTTCTGCAAAATGCCTTCAGCGGTAGCAAGATCTGTATGTTCTCTTGTTGTGATGATATTTTGACTGGTCATTACTTCCAAAATTGGACGGGTCAAGTTTTTCTCGAAACGCAAATCACGGTTGGTCACAATTCCCTTCAAAATGTGGTTATCATCAACCACTGGAATTCCACCGATTTTGTTCTCTTTCATTAGCGTGAGCGCATCCGACACGAGTGCCGTTTCTTTCAGCGTCACAGGATCGAGGATCATTCCACTTTCTGATCGCTTCACTTTTCGCACCTGCAAGGCCTGAGCCTCAATCGACATGTTTTTATGAACAACACCAATTCCACCCTGTTGAGCAATGGCAATCGCGAGATTAGCTTCTGTCACCGTGTCCATAGCTGACGACATGATCGGCGTATTCACTTCAATGTTCCGTGTGATTTTACTTTTAAGAACAACATCATTTGGGAGGACTTGCGAATAAGCTGGAACCAAAAGAACGTCGTCAAAGGTCAATCCTTCTTTAATTTCACCAAGATTTGAAAGGGGCATAACTGAACCTATTTAAGAAATAAATTCTTGCAAAGGTAACACAAATTTGATTGATACAGATGGAATCATTGTTAGAACAAATTGTTAAAGAAATGAAAATGTAATGGTGAAAATGATTATATTGTATATTCTTGTAGAAACATAGAAAAAATATGTTCAAATTAAAAAGCGTCGTTAGCTATTTTCTCGTTATTGTTTGCTTCCAATCCTTGGCTCAGAGGAGCGATGTAGTGGCATTGGATTCAGGATTAATTCAACTATCGGGTGTGGTTGTTTCGGAGGAAACACTTTCGGAATTGCCCTATACAACAGTGTTGGATAGAACAAATAGACGGGGTGTTTTTTGTGACTATTTCGGTTATTTTACGATTGTTGTATACCCAGGGGATACGCTTCTTTTTTCCGCGTATGGTCACAAAACATCGAATTATGTGGTGCCAGACACGTTAACAGAAACGCATTATTCAATTATTCATGTGATGCAGGTCGATACTCTTGAATTACCAAACGTGGAAGTCTTTCCATGGCCTTCTCGCGAAGATTTTGCACGTGCTTTTGTAAATATGGATCCTTACGATGATGCCATTCGTCGCGCGCAACGCGAATTGTCTGGAGAAAGTTTAGCTTTTGCTGCAGCGCGGTTAGATGTAGATGGATCATTGGCTTACGGTTCAGTTCAAAGTCAATACCAAACCCGTTTGTACACCAACAATCAATTGCCCGCAAATAATTTGCTGAATCCGTATGCGTGGTCGAAATTGATCAAGGATTGGAAAGATGGGAAATTGAGTAAGCAATAGCTTCGTCTTCTCGAGTTAACTCAAATCCTGAATCATCGTCAATTGTTTTGGACGATTCGATTTAAACATTGGATAACACAAAAAGTATTTCTCAACTGGGTTCGATAATGCAGAAATGTTCAAGTTATCCGAGGCGTCAGAAACATCAACTACAGATCCATCTTTCATCAATAGATTGATGTTTTCTTTTGTAATGTTGTAGGCCTTATTTGTTAAACGATCTGAATACACAAAATGATCAATTTGTGTGGAACTCAACCCCATTTTAGCAGAAACATAGTTTTTCACCTCTGCAATTCGTTCATCTGAGAAGGGTTCTTTTGAAATTTCAATTTTGAATAAATCGCGCTGGACAATTCTTCGTGACAAATCCGAGAGCACTTTATCTTCATGGAATTGCCATACCTTCATCGCTCCCATGATATCGAAATCATCCAATTGTGAAAAATGATCCAACGTCGTAGGAGTGTTTTTGAAATCTTCGATGGAAATGTTTCGTTTCAAGAAATAGATTAGGGACGGACTCCCAAAAATCTCGGTGCCATCAAGTGCCAATTCTTTCGCTCGGCGTAGTACGTGAATCAACATA
Organism: Crocinitomicaceae bacterium; assembly: GCA_041303175.1. Taxonomy (GTDB): domain Bacteria; phylum Bacteroidota; class Bacteroidia; order Flavobacteriales_D; family Crocinitomicaceae; genus UBA4466. Next base: position 5,090 of record JBFYPU010000234.1, read on the forward strand.
TATTCAGCCGCAACAACTGTTTTGTGGAGATAGACCTGCCAATACATCAATCGACGTGCGACGATAAACTTTTCAATCGAATAAATCCCTTTTTCCTCAAGCACCAAGTTTCCATCCTGAACATTCAACATTTCAATGATGCGATCGCTACCAATCACGCCTTCACTTACGCCAGAATAAAAACTATCGCGGTTCAAGTAATCCATTCTGTCCATGTCCAATTGACTCGACACCAATTGATGCAAAAAGGGCTTTGGGTATTTATTTTGAAAAATGAGGAGCGTTAAATCCAATTCGCCGTCAAATTCTTCGCTCAGTCGATCAATAAAAAAGCTCGAAATTTCTTCGTGACTTACACCGCTCACGATGTCGTGTTCTAGCGCGTGACTGAAGGGTCCATGTCCAATATCGTGCAGTAAAATCGCCAACAAAACAGCTCTTTCTTCCGGATCGGTGATTTCATGTCCTTTTCTACGGATGGTTGCAATTGCTTTTTGCATCAAATGCATCGCGCCAATCACGTGGTGAAAACGCGTGTGAATTGCTCCAGGATAGACCAAATGCGAGAGTCCCAACTGCTTGATTCTTCTCAAACGTTGGAAATAGGGATGCTCAATTACGTCAAAAATAATCTCCTGCGGAATTGTAATAAATCCGTAAACGGGATCGTTAATGATTTTCTTCTTGTTGTTGTAGTTCACTTTTGACGGCAATTGCATACTTTTAAATCGAGATTCAAAACTAATAAAATATAGCGCATGCAAGTTAAAATCCTTTGGGCAGATGATGAGATTGAATTATTGAAACCACACATACTGTTCTTAGAGTCAAAAGGATATACGGTTGTTTCGGTGAATAACGGGTCTTCTGCGGTGGATCAAAGTAACGAGCATGAGTTCGATATCATTTTTTTAGATGAAAATATGCCTGGAATTTCTGGTCTAGACGCACTAGCACGGATTAAGAAGGAGCGGCCCTATGTGCCGGTTGTAATGATCACCAAAAGTGAGGAAGAGCATATCATGGAGGAGGCGATCGGGAGCAATATTTCAGATTATCTGATCAAGCCCGTAAATCCCAATCAAATTTTATTGTCCATTAAAAAGAACTTGGATTCGAGTAAATTGGTCTCGCAAAAAACAAATTCGAGCTATCAACAAGAGTTTCGTGAGCTTGGAATGCAGTTGAATAGCCGTTTGGACAAAGACGAATGGGCGGAAGTGTATGATCAACTTGTGTACTGGGAAATCAAACTCGATGGAATTGAGGACAGTGGGATGCAAGAGATTTTGGGAATGCAAAAGAAAGAGGCGAATACGCAATTTTCAAAATTCATTACGGACAATTACCTCGATTGGTTGAACGGTGTAGAAGAAAGTCCGCAAATGATTCACACCCTTTTTCGAAACAAGATCAATCCACAATTGGACACAGAAAAGCCATTTGTCTTGGTGATAGATAACTTGCGTTACGATCAATGGAAAATGCTGAGTCCTATTTTTTCTAGGTATTTCTCGACAACGAAAGAAGAAATCATCTATTCGATTCTTCCAACAGCTACGCAATATGCACGGAACGCCTTTTTTGCAGGCTTGATGCCATCTGAAATTGAGAAAAAATTCCCGCAGTACTGGAAAGGTGAAGAGGATGAAGGTAGCAAGAATCAATTTGAAAAAGAGTTGATGGACGCGCAATTGAAACGATTGGGAAGGAGTTTGAAATGGTCGTATCACAAGATCACGAATTTGGATGCTGGAAAAAAATTAGCGGACAATTTCAGCGCCTTGTTGTCCAATGATCTCAATTTTATCGTGTACAATTTTGTGGATATGCTTTCACATGCCCGTACTGAAATGGAAGTGATTCGCGAATTGGCAGACGATGAATCGGCATACCGTTCGCTAACTGTATCTTGGTTTGATCACTCACCGCTGCACGATATTGTAAAGAAAATTGCAGAATCTGGACGTAAAATTATCATTACCACGGATCATGGAACAGTGCGTGTGACAAATCCTGTGAAAATTGTTGGAGAACGAAGTACGAACACGAATTTGCGCTACAAAGTTGGACGAAATTTGTCCTACAAGGAAAAAGAAGTATTCCAAGTGAAAAATCCACAGGATGCTTTTCTGCCTAAATCGTCCATGTCAAGTGAGTTTGTATTTACCAAAGACTCCGATTATTTTGTGTACCCGAATAATTACAATCACTTCGTGAATTACTATGGAAATACCTTTCAGCACGGTGGAATTTCCTTGGAAGAAATTTTGATTCCTTATGTCGAATTAATGCCAAAATAATTCATGGAAATACACATTCAATCGCTTCAAGACCTTCCGCACGCAGCGAAAATGTTTTTGGATGAGGTCGGACATCGCAGGGTTTTTGCTTTTGATGCGGAAATGGGAACGGGAAAAACAACCTTCATTATCAGTCTTCTCAACGCTATGGGAATCGAGGATGTGGAAGGCTCACCGACCTATTCATTGGTGAACGTGTATGAAAGTCAGATGTTTGGGAAAGTCTATCATTTCGACCTCTACAGGATCAATGACGAATCCGAAGCATTTGACATTGGAATTGAAGAAATGCTCTACGGCGATGGCATATGCTTGATCGAGTGGCCAGAAAAAATTAAAAACCTTCTTCCAGATAATACGATTTGGTCGTATATTCGTAAAAATGGAGACGATTCCAGAACACTAACGATAGAAATATGATTACCGATCCAGAAATTCTGCGGCAACTGATGTCTCAAGGGAGCTTGCTTCCAAAGGAGGAAATGCTAGAAATAGCTCGAAAAAAGGG
>JBFYPU010000235.1:0-16083 GCA_041303175.1 Crocinitomicaceae bacterium
GTCCCATCCAATTCTGCAATCATCGATCCAATTCCATACGTATAGCCTTTGTCTTCGCGAATGTTGGTCATCAATCGACTCCCGAAATAATCGCCCAAAATGGTATTGAGGATCAAAAAATCCAGGTAATCGGGATGGTTTTTGTTCATCAAGATGCGACCCGCGCGAATCGCTGTTTGGAGGGCGTCTACTTTTTCAACGATTTGCGTTCCCGTTTCGTGCTGAAGTGCTTGATCAAAGGCTTCAATTTCCTGAGCGCAAAACGGTTGGAGTAGCGCAATGAGTTCTTCAATTTCAGAAGGTTCAAGGTCGCCAACCACAACCACTTTTGTCAAGCCCCTGAGGTAGTAGCGTTCGTGAAAGGCTTTTAGTTCATCTATTGAAACGTTATCGAAATCGGCTTCTTCGAGGTTAACGGCATAGCGCGAATTGCTTGCAAACAGTTTTGCCCTAAAAGCTTGCTGTGCCAAGGTGGAGACTTTTTCTTGTCCGATGCGCCATTTCTGCTTGCGGTCGGAAATCAATTCGATCACCTCTTTTTCATTGAAATTCACATGCGCGATCGCATCCACAATAGTCGACAAAATCGGTTGCACATATTCGCGCAGGCAATACATCGAAATAACTGCATTTTCAACGGAAACGCCTGACTCGAGAAAACCACCAAGTGCATTGATTTCTTCTTGAATCTGAACAGATGTTTTATGCGGCGTTCCCGAGAGTACCAAGCCATTCGCGAAACCGGGAATTCCCTTTTCACCGCGGCAATTTCCTCCATCAAAATAGAGATCGAAACGCGCTGTCTCGTTGGGAACATCCTTCGTGTGATACAATGGAACGCTTGGTGAGAGCCAGTATGTTTTTGGTGCGATAAAATCGATTGCATCGATTGCCACCACTTCGGGTTGTTGGGTTCTATTGAGCATTGATGGCTTTTACATTTAATAAGGTACAATTTGTTCGAACGAGTGTGGAAGCTGCGATTCGCTGAAGATCGGCTGGCGTGATGGTTGCATACTTTTCCGATTCGTGGTTGATCATATCGGCATCGCCCAGCAATTCATTCATGCACAATCCCATGGCGCGGTTGAGTACACCTTGCACATGAAATTCATGCGACGTACGAATCTTCACTTTGGTGCGGTTCAACTCACTTTCAGAAATTGGTGTGTTGATGAGGCCAGCCATTTCTTTCCAAAGAGCTGAATCCAGTTGCTCAAAGGTAATTCCATCGTTCAATTTGCCCGAAATAACCAACAGTCCACTATCAATGGAGCCAGTCACATAGGCATTGATTTCTGAAATCAACTGTTGTTCTTTTTTCAGCGATGTATACAAACGCGACGATTTATCCCGTCCGAGTACATCCGATAAGGTATCGTAAATCAAATAGTCTGGATGCAATCGGTCCTCCATACGAAAAGCATAATAGAAAGCATTTGTAGGCACTTTTCGCTCAATCGTTTTTGATCTAAATTCGGTTTGCTTGGGTTCTTGGGGCAAATTTCGATTGTTCGCTTCACCTGCTGGGATGTCGCCAAACCACTTTTCAACCAAGCGTTTGACATCCTCCAACTCCATATTTCCAGCGATGCACAAAATAGCGTTGGCTGGGTGATAGAATTTCTTGAAAAATCCTTTTACATCCTCCATCGTGGCATCTTCGATGTGTGAAATTTCTTTCCCTATTGTTGCCCATTTGTACGGATGCTTTTCATACACGAGCGGTCGCAATTCCAACCAAACATCACCATAAGGCTGATTCAAATAGCGTTGTTTGAATTCTTCGATGACCACAGATCGTTGAACTTCCAAGCTTTTCGGTGTGAACGCCAAGGAGATCATTCGATCACTTTCAAGCCAGAGCGCTGTTTCAATGTTTTTCACTGGAATCACATCGTAGTAATTGGTGATGTCGTTTGAGGTGAATGCATTGTTTTCTCCGCCCGCCAATTGCAAGGGTGTATCGAACTCTGGAATGTTGACCGAACCACCAAACATCAAGTGTTCAAAGAGGTGAGCGAAGCCCGTTTTTTCTTCGGATTCGTCGCGCGCGCCAACGTTGTAAAGCACATTTACGACTGCCATGGGCGTTGTTATGTCCTTGTGAAAAAGAACCTTGAGCCCATTGGTGAGTGTAAAACGTTCAAAATGTATCATGGATGTGCTGTGTGTTTTCTAATGTGTTTATTCGATGAAGGATCGTTACAATTTCTAGCAAACTCGACATGGAACAACTTTGAATTTGCTCCTGGTTCAGCATCACAAGTAGTACCTATAACGAATGTAACTTCGCGATGAAGATACGTTTCATGAACTATAAATTGTATATTTATCTTGATATTTAGTCTAAATCAATAAAAGTAGGAGTTTCCATGAAAGCAGCTTCGTTTTTAATCATTTTTTGTTTCTCATTTGCCGCATTGGCGCAAGAAGAGCCCGTGCCAAGATTTATGAAATATCCTGTTTTGGAGACGGGGTGCTCGTATTATCTTCCTGATTCTGTTCAATTTGAGTTGTCTCTTTCCGAGGATGGTGCAAAAGTGATCACAGGTGAAGTGCTCTTTGGAGATTATTATTTTTCCACCATCACAGTGGAATTTATTGAAGGAACTGTGACATCGGAAGAAGATAAGCAAGTCATCCTCGAGGGCTACATGGAATATTTAATGAGCACATTTGATATCACTGAGTCCGCTGGTTTCGGATGGGGGCATACGCTTGATTCCAATCCAAATGCGATTGGTGCGATTGATTATTGGGTGGATTCAGAAGGCACGCAATTCGCCGTTAAAGGGTGGTGCGATGGATCTTATTTGGCCGTACTATTTCTCTATGGAAGTGAAGAATATCCCCATTTTAATGCACAACAGATTTTTCTTGATGGGTTTAGGTTTCCCAAGTAGAACCGTTAGAAATTGAATTTAGCTGAACCTTGTTCTTTCAGTGCAGCCTTGTATTCTGTTAGAATTTCTTCGACGATTTGCTTCGCGGGTAAAATCGCATCAATCATTCCAGAGATTTGACCAATTTCCAGTTCGCCTTCAATGAGGTCTCCTTCAAACATGCCTTTTTTCGCGCGACCTCGACCCAAAAGCGCTTTGAGTTCTTCGACTGTGGCACATTTTTCCATGGCCTCTTCCACCTGATGGTAAAATGGATTTTTGATCAATCGAACAGGTGTCAATTCTTTTAAGCTAAGTTGGGTGTCTCCTTCCTTGGCATCGATCACGGCTTGTTTGAAATTTTGGTGAGCACTCGATTCAACCGAGGTCACGAAGCGACTGCCGATTTGTACGCCGTCTGCACCGAGGTTCATAGCCGCCAACATTGTCCGACCGGTTCCAATTCCTCCAGCGGCAATCAATGGAATGCGGAGTTCTTTTGCGACCATGGGGATCAAGCAAAGCGTGGTGGTTTCATCGCGACCATTGTGTCCACCTGCTTCAAAACCTTCTGCCACGATAGCGTCAACACCGGCTTCTTGCGCTTTAAGTGCAAATTTCAAACTGGAAACAACGTGCACAACAGTAATGCCTTGCAATTTCAAGTGCTGCGTCCACGTTTTTGGATTGCCAGCTGACGTAAAAACAATCGGCACTTTGTGCTTGATAATTGTTTCAATGTGCTTATCGATATCGGGATAAAGCATCGGAAGATTGACAGCAAAGGGTTTGTCTGTTGCTTCTTTACACCGTTGAATGTGTTCATCAAGGATTTCGGGATACATTGATCCAGATCCAATAATGCCCAAACCACCTGCGTTGGAAACTGCCGAAGCAAGCTCCCAACCTGAGCACCAAATCATCCCAGCTTGAATTATGGGATACTCAATATTAAATAAAGAAGTAATGCGATTCTCCATACGTAATGTTCTACTCAAAAGTACAGATTTCATGAAACTTCGCCCAGATTTTTGTCGTCTTAACCTAAATTAATACCTTAGAGACGGCTATAATACTATGAGAAACAAAACGCATCTTCTTGTCACCGCAGTACTGCTGTCTTTTTTGAGCTTTTCTCAAGAAATTCATCACGACCATTCGTTGCCACATTCGTTTATCGAAAACAAAGGGCAGTGGGGAGAAAACGTATTGTTCAAATCCAAATTTCAAGGTGGAAATTTATGGGTGGAGCAAGGAAAAATGATGTTTCATCTTCAAGATTTTTCGCGCCTTCAACGGTTTCATGCCAATCCAAAAGATGGGGAAGATGTTTCAACGTTTAGTCAAACATTGTTGCACCTCAATTTTCCAGGGGCAAATCGTGTGAGCTCAATCAAAAAAAGTGAAGAGACTTCGGTATACTACAATTATTTTATTGGGAACGATGAGGAAAAATGGGCGTCAGATGTCCATGGTTATGGCGAAGCAATCCTCGAAGATTTTTACAATGGAATCGATTTAAAGTTGATCGAACAAGAGGAGAATTTGAAATATGAATTCCACGTGGATGCTGGAGTTGATCCGTCGATTATCTCGTTGGAATATGTCGGACAAAAATCCTTACGCATCTTGGAAAATGGTGACCTGATCATTTCAACCGATTTGGGGAATGTGATGGAGAAAAAGCCTTACGCGTACCAAATCATTAATGGTAAAATTGTTGAAGTTCCCTGCCAATTTAGCCTTGTAAATGGAGTTGTGCGCTTTAATCTCAGTGCTTATAGCAAGTATGTGCCTTTGGTAATTGATCCGATTTTGGTGTTTGCGACCTATGCGGGTTCGGTGACGGATAATTTTGGAATGACGGCGACTTATGGCTATGATGCAACGGCCTATTCTGCTGGAATCATTTATGGAAATGCGTACCCAACACCCGATCCCTTGGCGTACAATGTTACGTCTAATTTCACCGTGCCTAGTGTTGGTGTAACAACAACAGATGCTTTTATTTCGAAATATTCTGCGGACGGAACAACGATGCTTTGGACAACTTTCGTTGGTGGGGGAGATGATACGTTCGGCACCGAAACATCCAACAGTTTGATTTGTGATAAATTCAACAATATTTATCTTTATGGCGTAACGTCTAGCGATGATTTCCCGATTGTTGGCGGCTATCAATCGACTTTTGGCGGGGGAACAGCCCTTTCCATTAATTTCAACGGAACGAATTTCCACAACGATGGAACGGACATTTACGTCGTGAAATTCAGCGCGAATGGTCACAATTTATTGGGCTCAACCTACATGGGTGGATCGGCGAATGATGGTGTGAACTACAAAGTAACTTCAGGATCGTACAACAATGTTGCTGCGTATGATTCACTCTCAACGAATTATGGTGATCAGTTTAGAGGAGAAATCATGCTGGATTCACTTGGCAATTGTTTGATCGCTTCGTGCACGCGCTCGGCAAATTTTCCAACCCTCAATGCGTTTCAACCTGCTTTGGCAGGAAATCAAGATGGTGTTATTTTTAAGTTATCTTCGAATTTATCCACCTTGCAATGGTCCAGTTTTTACGGCGGAAGCAATAACGACGCATGTTATTCAGTCAAAATTGACTCATCTTATAATATTGTATTCGCCGGTGGCACAAGTTCCACCAATCTTCCAGGAATGGGGACTGGCTGGCAAACAACGTACAACGGTGGTAAAACTGATGGATTTGTTGGAAAATTGAATCAAAATGGAACGGCTATTGTCTCTGCAAGTTATTTAGGAACGAGCAATTATGACCAAGCGTTTTTCGTGGAAATTGATCGAAACGACAATGTCTTTGTACTTGGACAATCTGCTGGTGGAACCTTTCCCGTAATCAATACCTCTTTTGTGAATCCGGGCAGCAGTCAATTTGTGATCAAACTCGATCCATCGCTTTCGGTTGCGCAGAATTCAACCGTTTTTGGAAATGGGGGGAGTGCAATCAACATCTCTCCAGCCGCGTTTTTGGTCGATATTTGTGGCAACATGTACATCTCTGGTTGGGGTGCAAATATCTTGCAGGGAACACCTTTGAGTGGAATGCCAATTAGTGCGAACGCGTTTCAATCAGTTGCTCCAAATGGTTTTGATTTTTATTTATTGGTGATTGAACGGGATTTTGGCGGACCAGCTCCACTTTATGGATCATACATTGGTGGGAGTTCGGCACAAGAACACGTAGATGGTGGAACTTCGCGCTTCGATAAAAATGGTGTAGTCTACCAATCCGTTTGTGGTGGATGTGGCGGCAACAGTGATTTCCCAACAACACCTTTGGCACATTCAGCAACAAATTTGAGCACCAATTGCAACAATCTCGTGTTTAAATTCGACTTTGAATTGATTCCGGATGCTGAATTTACGGCCGATAATACACTTGGTTGCGCACCATTTACAGTGAGCTTCGATAATTTCTCAACGGAATCCGATTCCTATCAATGGATTTTTGGGGATGGAACAACAAGTACCACCATTTTTGAACCCACGATCACCTACGATACCGCTGGCGTGTATCAAGTTTTTTTAGTGGTCACCGACAGTATTTGTCTTCTTACAGACACTGCACAGATTACCATCACCGTTACCGATTCGCTCGAATTGAGTGTCACTGTGGATCAAGAATTGTGTCAACCGATTCCAATTGATTTGATTGCGTTTACGAATGGTTCTGCCGATAATTTTATTTGGTCATCGAATATCAATTTCACAGATACATTGAACGCTTCGGTCTTGGATTCAGTCTTTACAGTAACGCCTTCTGGACCAACTACCTACTATGTAGAGACCAGTAACGATGGGTGTTCTCTCATAGATAGTGTCGTCGTCGATTTTATTGGTTCCGCTCTCGTCTTGAATGGGGTCGACTCGATCTGTGCTGGGAATTCGACCACCTTAACCGTTGCCAATACAAATCCTGCGATTCCATTTACTTATGTTTGGTCACCCGATTCCTTGATTGTTGGAACAACTGTTGGAAATACCGTTGTGGCAAATCCCAACATCACGCAATACGTATATGTAACCGCGTCAAGCGCAACCGGATGTGTCGTTGAAGATTCAATTTTGATTTATGTGGGGAATATTCCAGACGGATTGGTAAATGCGAGCGCGTCCGAAACAACGGTCGCCGAAGGATCAACCGTTACGCTGCTTGGGCAACCTTCGGGCTATTCCTATTCATGGTCGCCAACCGATGGACTTGCCAATCCGAATGCTCAGAACACTGCTGCGCTGGTGGAGGAAACAACGATTTACACGCTTGAAGTCACGGATGGAATTTGCACGAAGTCCGACACAGTAGAGGTCAAAACCTTCACCTTTATTTGTGGCGAGCCTTTTATTTACATCCCGAATGCCTTTTCACCGGACGGAGACGGGCAAAATGACATTCTATACGTCAGAGGGGCTTTGATCGAAGAAATGGTGTTCCGCGTTTACGACAGATGGGGAGAATTGGTCTTTGAATCCTTTGATCGCACAAGCGGATGGGACGGTGATTTCCGTGGAAAACCGCTCGATCCAGATTCCTATGATTACTATTTGAAAGTAACCTGCGTCGATGAGGTTGAGTCCATTATCACAGGAAATGTTACCCTTCTTCGATAAAGAAACTTGAAAATGATTAGCTTCGTAGAAACGCGTAATTGAAGCTATGAAGAAAATTATCACGAAACAATCAGAGGAGTTTTTAGCCAATTATTTGAACAATCCGTCTCCCACTGGATTCGAAACGGGTGGGCAGAAACTGTGGTTGGAGTACATCAAACCCTATATCGACGAATCATTTACAGACAATTACGGGACGGTTGTTGGCGTCATCAATCCAACAGCACCCTACAAAGTAGTCATCGAAGCACATGCCGACGAAATATCGTGGTTTGTCCATTATATTACCAAAGAAGGATTTATCTATTTGCGCAAAAATGGAGGTTCTGATCACATGATTGCACCGTCTAAACGCGTGAACATTCACACAGATACAGGAATCGTGAAGGCGATTTTTGGTTGGCCAGCCATTCACACGCGCGCAACCAAGGATCCAGTACCCAGTTTGGATAATATTTTTCTCGATTGCGGGTGTTCTACCAAAGAAGAAGTTGAAAAAATGAACATTCACGTCGGATGCGTGGTCACGTTTGAAGATGAATTCATCATGCTCAACGAAAATCGCTATTGCGGACGTGCACTCGACAACCGAATGGGAGGATTTATGATCGCTGAAGTTGCTCGAATGTTGCAAAAAGATAAGATAAAACTGCCCTTCGCACTCTATATTGTGAATGCGGTTCAAGAGGAAATTGGTCTCCGAGGAGCACAAATGATTGCCCAAAAAATAAAGCCTGATGTCGCGATAGTTACAGATGTTTGTCACGATACGAATACGCCTTTGATTGATAAAATTGCTCAAGGAGACTTGAAATCAGGAGATGGACCAGTGCTGACATATGGCCCAGCGGTTCAAAATAATCTACTCAAATTGATCATCGAGGCGGCACAAGCAAACAAGGTTCCATTTCAACGAGCTGCTGCATCACGGGCAACGGGTACGGACACGGATGCCTTTGCGTATTCGAACGAGGGCGTTCCAAGTGCCTTGATTTCATTGCCCTTGCGCTACATGCATACAACCGTTGAAATGTGCCGGAAAGAAGATGTTGAAAACACCATTCGACTCATCATTTATGCGTTAAAATCAATTGAAAACAACCACGACTTTCGATATTCACACAAATAAGAATTCAAGAATAAGCAGAACTAGCGAGTCCTTAATTTTGTGAATCTACTCTTTAATAATACCTTTAAATCAACTATTAATATACACTATGAAAAAAATTACTCTTTTTGTTTCTGCTGCGTTTTTCGCAATGGGAGTACAAGCCCAAATATTCTCCGATGATTTCGAAGCATTATCTGTTGGAACGTACATCGGACCAGGAAGTTCCTACTGGACAACATGGTCTGGTACCGAAGGTGGTGCTGAGGATGCTCAAATAACAAACGCGCAAGCAAGCAGTGGAACAAAATCGATCCACTTCTCGTCAACAGCTGCAAATGGTGGACCCCAAGACGTTGTTTTGGAATTTGGTCAGCAATACACAACTGGTATTTTTACCTACCAATCTGATCTGTATGTGATGAATGGAGCAAATGCGTATTTCAATATTCAGGCGACTCCAAACATTGGACAAACATGGGCATTGAACGTGAATGCCGATGGAGGAGTGGTTTCCGTTGACGATGGTTTGACGCCAAATTTGGCGGTTGGATCCTACACGGATGCGACTTGGTTCACTATTAAAATTGAAGCGAATTTAACGTTGAATGTTTGGAAAGCGTACATCGATGGTACGTTGATTGGAACTTGGACGAATGGTGTAAATACTGTTGCTTCGGTAGATCTTTATCCAATTCAAGGAAGTGATTTTTACGTGGATGACGTGAGTTTTGATCACCAACCGTTCACCTTGCCAAACGAAAACGCGGCCGTTTCAGGTGTAACTGTCGGTGGAAATATTGCTGGACAAAGTGTAATGCCAACAGTAACAGTTGTAAATGCTGGAGTTGTTGCGATCTCTTCGTTCGATGTAGCAATTAACTACAATGGAAACCAATACAACCAGTCTGTGTCGGCTGCCAATTTGACTTCAACAAACTCAATGGATGTTGTCTTTACAACGGCTGTTCCGTTAGCTGCAGGTTCACTGCCATATACAGCAACTGTTTCAAATGTGAACGGTGGAGGTGCTGACGATGATGGCTCGGATGACGCAATCACGATCACAATCAATCCAGTTGTACCAGCACCTGGTAAAATGGTGGTTGGTGAAGAAGCGACAGGAACTTGGTGTCCATGGTGTGTTCGCGGAACGGTATTTATGGATCGTTTCGAACAAGATTATGGTCCATATTGGGCTGGAATTGCGGTTCACAATGGAGATCCAATGGTTGTAGCAGATTACGATACGCCAATCGGTGGGCTAATCGCAGGTTACCCAAGTGCATTGGTAGATCGTCTTCCAGACGTTGATCCTTCAGCAATGACAAATGATTTCTTCGCTCGTCTACAAGTTGCGCCTACTGCGTTTATGTCAACGACTTCGACTTGGAATTCAACGACACGTGAGTTGGCTGTTACGGTTACTGCGGATTTCCAAAGTGCAGCTAACAACAACTATAAATTGGCGTGTGTTCTAACAGAAGATGGTGTTACCGGAACAGGTTCTGGATACAATCAAGCGAATGCATATGCTGGTGGAGGAAATGGTGTAATGGGTGGATTTGAATTATTGCCAAGTCCCGTTCCTGCTGCGCAAATGGTATACGATCACGTAGCACGTGCAATTGTTCCTTCATTCGCTGGAGACGCAACAAGTTTCCCAGCTACAGTAACTGCAGGTGATGTACATTCAAAAACATATACCTTCACATTGGATAATACTTGGGACGAATACAACATTCATATTATCGGCTTGTTGATTGATCCAACTGGTAAAATCGACAATGCGAGCAAATCTGGAATTGAGGCTTTGTCAATTGGATTGACAGATCTTGAATCAACATTCAAAGGTTTCACGATTTATCCAAATCCAGCATCTACAATGGCTACGGTTGAAATTCAATTGGAAGCAACTTCAGATGTTCAAATGAGATTAATTGACATGTCAGGTAAAGAAATCGCAGCACGCAATTATGGTGCGCTCGAAACTTCATCTGCAATTCAATTGAATACAACAGATTTAAATGCAGGTGTTTATTTGGTCGAAGTGACTGTGAATGGACAACGCATGACAAAACGTTTGGTGATCGAGTAAGATTTTATTTTGATCCGTATAAAAGGGTGACACGTATTTTTACGTCTCACCCTTTTTCTTTGAATTACGTTAAGACCAGTTGTAAAACCTCATTAATGGAGGCGCAATGAAATTTAAAACCGCAGTTTATTGATAGTAAATGAGGACTTTAAATTTTTGAAGCAACGAAGAGTAGTGAGTTTTACAACGGTCTTACTATTTTTGTCGCATGAAATGGATTGGTACGCGCATCAGCTTTGTTGATGATAAGAATAAAATGACGGTGGTGATTTACCCGGAAAGCACTGGTTTAATGAAATCCTTGATGGGTGCTTGGTTTGCTATGTGGATGATGATCGGAATCAGTGTCACGTTCTATTATTTCACTGCAGAACTAGAGCAAAACATCGTAATTGCATTGTTTGTGTTCATGGCGTTTTGGTCCTATTATGCCATTCGTGTAGGGCGATCGTTTTTCTGGCTGATGTGGGGAAAAGAACTGATCAAGATCGATGAAGCGGCGTTGATTTACAAAAAATCCATTCGAACCTACGGTAAAGCGAAGCATTACTTGCTAGACAACATTTCAAAAATGCGGATGTTCGAAACGAAGCCTGGATCCTTCCAAAGTGTGTGGGAAGCATCTCCTTGGGTGAAAGGAGGCGAAACCTTGGAATTCGATTACCTCGGGAAAACCGTTCGATTTGGACGAAAAATCAGTGAAAAGGACGGGAAACTGTTGTTCAAACTGTTGACCAAGCGCATTGATCAAAATGTGCGTAAATCAAACTAAGCCGCAGGTATAAAAAAGCTATAACGCCTTCTGCATCAAATAATGTTGCAAGACATCGAACAACTTATAGCTCTCTTCCACCAAGATATAATCCAATTTTTCATAGAAAATCACGGCGTAATCGCGAGCATGAAGAATCATTTGGTGATCACCTCGCTTTGCTGCCTTGCGTTCAACTTCTAGCATGATTAACCTTCCATAGCCTTTTCCCTGTGATTCACTTTCAACGGCGACAAAACGCGTTTGTGCCACGCCGTCACCCGATCGATCCAAGCGTGCAATGGCTTTTAGACTCCCGTTATCGTATAAGGCAAAATGCACTCCGATTGCATCGCCTTCATTTCGTTCCGAACCGCGTTCTTGATTCAACGGTGCACGCAACACGCGGTAGCGAAGGTCATAATAACTTTCCCATTCTTCGGGCGATTGTGGAGTTCGAATTTCAATGCTCATTTGAAAATAACTGAAGTGATGCGTTTTGTTTGAATTCCTGAAATGGTTTCCTCGCGAATCAACGCTTGTGCCGCTTCATCTTTGAACACATCGTCTAAATTTTTGACTTTTCCTGCAGGTACATTTAACTCATTCAATGCGGATAACAGATCATTGGATGAAATCAGCTTTACTTTTTCAGCGATAAGTTCACCGAGAATCCCACGGTGCTGAACGCGGTTTTGGTTGTCAGAAAATCGTGGATCGTCAATAAGTTCTTTCAGGTCGAGCACCTCACACAATTTATGAAAATGACCATCAGAACCGATCGCAAAGGTGACAGTTGCTCCATCCGAAGTCGTGAACAGTTCTCCATAAGGCGCAATGTTTGGATGTAAACTCCCGATGCGCTGTGGGATTTGCTGCGCCATCAAATAGTTAGACGCCTGATTGACCAGACTCGAAACGGCGGCATCATAAAGTGAGACGCTCACGGAAGTACCTCTTCCTGTTTTTTCACGCTGATAGAGTGCTAGCAATATCCCTTCTTTCAAATGGTGAGCTGCAAGAACATCAATCATGGCAACGGGCATCTTGACAGGACCACTTTCTTGCGTGCCGTTCATCGACATAAATCCCGATTCTGCCTGAAGGATTAAATCATACGCCACGCGATCGCTTTCCGTTCCGTAGCCACTGATTTTGCCAATAATCAGCCGTGGATTCAATGCCTGTAATACATGATCTTCAATCCCAAATTTTTCGGCGTCTCCTTTTTTGAAGTTGCTGATCAGAATATCCGTTTCGGGAATCCTATTTTTGAATTCAGCGAGATCTTCTTTCTTCGAGAGGTCGAGTGGAATGTACGTTTTTTTGTAGTTAATGCTAGAGAAATAGGCGGAAATTGAACTGGATTTGTCTTCATTGCCGAGCTTCCAACTTCGAGTCACATCCGGATGCTTTGGATGTTCAATTTTCACGACGGTGGCACCAAGTTCTGCCAAAAATGTTCCAACGGAAGGTCCAGCAAGCACGGTGCTTATGTCAATTACGCGAAGATCCTCCAAGGAATTGTTCATCGTGGCTGGGTTTACCATTGTTGATAGGCGCCAATCGTTCGAATTACATAGCTCGTGTCCGTTTGGCGCAGCTGATCAAAAATATAGTTCGTGAGATCAACCTGTCCTGTCGAATCAATTCCTGCGTTTAAACTCATCCGCTCGAGAATGGAAGACCAACGAGATTCAGTATAAGCGTGTGAAATATAAGTTGTGTGGCAGTTGAAACAATGTGAGGTGAACAAGAATTGTCCGTTTTTAAGTGAAAGTGAATCTCCTTCAATCTCAGGATTATACGAGGAAGCATTCGATTCAACCTTCTTACGGGTTGATCCGAGCCCAGCGGAAATGAGCGGAAATGCCACCATTCCGAAAATCATCCACAAAAAAACCGTTCTTTTCGTCATTTATTTAGTCATTAACCAATTCCCACTCTACATAAGCCGTTACTTGACGACTTTCTGTTTCTCCCAATTTCGCTTGTTTGATCATGCGAGGAAGAATGTTTGACCACTGATCTGTTGTGAATGCTTCAACTTTCTTTTGCTCGTGGCAACGTGTGCAGTCGCGCATGTAAATCACCTTTCCTTCGCCGATGTCGGCCGACATCAAGCCATTTTCTTCCATAACGGTGATTTCTATCGGTGGAGAAGTTTTACAGGATTCAAACACCAGAATTGACACTAAGAGTAAGAAGAATAAGGATCTCATCGGTCTAGTTTTCGATTTCCCAATAGATGTACGCCGCAACTTGACGTGCTTGTTCGTCGTTCAATTCAGCATTTTCGATCATTGCTGGCAGCACTTTATCGATTCTTTCTTTTGAATACTTGTCAATTCCTTCAGCACTTGTTGGACCACCGTATGCGTGACAACCAATACAATTCGTGAGAAAGACGACTTTTCCTTCAGCAATATCTGCTTTTGGCATTTCGCCATCGGTTTCTGTTGTTTCGGTTGTTGTTTCAACAACTTCAATGATTTCCGTTGTTTTTGGTGCACACGCAACCAAGAATCCAACTGTTACAAAGGTGACAAATAAGTATTTCATCGTGTTCTTAATTTAATCGAAGTTAAGAAAACAAAGTATATCGCGTTCAGAATTTTATTTTTGTTCCCCAAGATTAAGCTATGCAACAACAAAAATTTGTCCAAACTGAAACGAATCTCCCTGAAAATGGAGTTCAAAACGTCTTAACATTGCTTTCGGAAGGGGCAACAATTCCCTTTATCGCTCGGTACAGAAAGGAACGAACAGGTGGTCTTGATGAGGTGGAAATTGCGAAAATTCGCGATACCGCCAAAAAATTTGATGATCTCGTTGCGCGTCAACAAACAATCATTTCAGCCATTCAAGAGCAGGGGAGGTTAGAAGATTCGCTCAAGGAGCGCATTCTGGCATGTTTCAATGCTACCCAATTGGAGGATATTTATTTGCCCTACAAACAAAAGCGTTTGACCCGAGGCGAAAAGGCAAAGAAATTGGGACTCGAACCCTTGGCAAGAATGATTATGTCCCAGCGGGGTGGAGATCCAGAAGTGATGGCCGAGCGTTTTCTGAAAGGCGAGGTGTATGAAGTTGAAATGGCGATTGAAGGGGCAAAAGATATTATTGCTGAATGGATCAATGAAAATGGAAGCCTACGTGATCGACTTCGTCAGCTATTTGAACGAAAATCGATGCTTTCTTCTAAATTGGTGAAGGGAAAAGAGGTGGAGGCTGAAAAATACCGTGATTATTTCGACTACTCACAACCGCTGAATCGTTGTCCATCTCATCGGTTTTTGGCAATATATCGTGCCAGCCGCGAAGGATTGTTGAAGGTAAAAGCGCGCCCAGAGGATGAAACCATTATTGAGCAAATTCAACGATTTTTTGTAAAAGGGAGTGATGAATGTTCGGACCTCGTTGCCGATGTGTGCGAAGATGCATACAAACGTTTGCTTCGTCCTTCGTTGGAAAATGAGGTCTTGGCGAACGCAAAGGAAGTTGCAGATAAGGAAGCAATTGGTGTGTTCAGTAAGAATTTACGGCAGTTATTACTTGCACCTCCTTTGGGAGCGAAACGGATTTTGGCGATTGATCCAGGATTTCGGACAGGTTGCAAAGTGGTCTGTATTGATGAAGCTGGAAACTTAGTATCAAATGCTACCATATACCCACACGGCCCACAAAATGAAACGTCTAAAGCAAAAGCTAAATTGGGCCAATTGGTGGAAGCCTATAAAATTGATGCAATTGCCATTGGTGACGGAACTGCAGGCCGCGAAACGGAACACTTGGTCAAAAACACGCATTTTTCGCGTGAAGTACAGGTGTTTTCTGTTCGCGAAGATGGTGCATCCATCTATTCTGCAAGCCCAATTGCGCGAAAGGAATTTCCCGACTACGATGTGACCGTGCGCGGATCCGTTTCCATTGGTCGACGGTTGATGGATCCACTCGCCGAATTGGTGAAAATTGATCCGAAATCCATCGGTGTTGGACAATACCAGCACGAAGTAAACCAATTCTTGTTGAAACACGCACTTGATGATGTTGTCGTTTCGTGCGTAAATACAGTAGGCGTTGATGTGAACACTGCGTCAACCTATTTATTGAGTTACGTTTCTGGACTTGGGCCCAGTTTGGCGGAAAATATTGTTGCCTATCGCACCCAAGTAGGAAAAATCGAATCGCGCGATGAGTTGAAAAAAGTAAGCCGATTGGGAGACAAAGCCTTCGAGCAAGCCGCTGGATTTATTCGGATTCGAAACGGCAAAAATCCTTTGGATACTACTTCAGTTCACCCTGAGAGTTATCATTTGGTGGAAAAAATGGCGAAACAATTGGGCGTAACGTCTACGGATTTGGTGGGAAACAACGAGCTCTTGAAACAAATTACGCCAGAGTCGTTCTCAGAAATTGATGGGTTCACCTTCAAGGATATCATTTCCGAGTTGAAAAAACCTGGCCATGATCCACGACAAACCGCCAAAGTACTCGATTTTGATCACCGATTGAAGACAATTGAAGACGTGCAAGTTGGGATGACCTTGACGGGAATTGTGACCAACGTAACTAATTTTGGTGCGTTCGT
>JBFYPU010000236.1:0-11583 GCA_041303175.1 Crocinitomicaceae bacterium
GTGTGAAAAAATGGCTGTCATACCTTCGGAATAAATTCATCCTTGCAACGGTGATCTTTCTGGTTTACACCCTATTTTTGGATGAAAACGATATTTTCACGATCATTCGCCACAATAGAAAATTGTCTCAATTGGAAACGGCAAAAAGCGAAGTGAGCCGTGACTTACTGAAAGCTCGAGAAACCTTGAGTGAACTCAATAGCAGCAGTCAATTGGAACGCTACGCGCGCGAGAAAAAATTCTTTAAAAAGGACGACGAAGATATTTTCGTGATTTTTAAGGAAAAATAGATTGAATCGCCTTTATCTGACATTAATTTATCTTTGGACTTATTCCATCTCACTATTAGGTATACGAGAAGCATTCTGAATGTTCATCCATCTAATAATCATCAATCCTACACGCGAAGAAGCATTTTATCTAGCATTTCTTCACAACTGCAGATAAATTATAGTTTCGAATACTTCTTTACCGAGACATTGTTGAAATAGAATTCTGCAATTTGCTGATACGTATAGCCCGATTTTGCCATGTTCATCGCACCTTCTTGACACAA
The DNA here is from genome assembly GCA_041303175.1 of Crocinitomicaceae bacterium. Taxonomy (GTDB): domain Bacteria; phylum Bacteroidota; class Bacteroidia; order Flavobacteriales_D; family Crocinitomicaceae; genus UBA4466. The sequence goes on from JBFYPU010000236.1 coordinate 557, forward strand.
TCCTACGCCGTGCCCAAATCCTCGTCCTTCAAACACCACATCTGTGCCTTCTGGACGTGTACTAAAAAAGCTTGATTTCAAATTGAATTTAACGCGAAGATCACGCATGGGAATTCCCAAACACGGATGAATATAAAATGCTTTTCGCTGATCAATCTCAAAATTGAAGAGTTGTTGCGCCATGGTTGAATCCTGAATCGGATATCCAAATTCCTTTACCAAATAGTTTCGAAAGGTTGTCTGCGGGACCCGCATCGTCCATTTTGCCTGAACGGTATGTATACAAAAGGTATCTATCATGGGCACGACGTGGTCTACCGAGTTGTTCCAAACATGGGCTGCATCGCATACCTCACCTCCACAATTAGCTGAAAAATAAGTTGATACCAATTCCTTCTTAGCGTTCACCAGAACATCATCCGCGGAGGCTCGAACCGCTGTCCGAATTTCTGGCGTGTACTTCAACATGTTGTGGTACGCTTGACAATGCACACCATCACAAAGATCAAACCCTTCTTTTTTGTGTCGGTCATTATTTTTCAAGGCGTACGTTCGGCTCATGACCGCTTGAACTTTATAGTATTCTTGGTGCTGCCCACCGCCGCCTTCCGATTCTATTACTCCACACAGATAATTTTCCATGCTCACTTTGTTGACGATGGTCATCACACCACTCACCACACTTATCTCAAAGTCATCTTGGTATTTTCGCTCGCGTACACTTGGTGTTTTAGAGGTGATGGCAATCGTTCCATTTCCCTGCGATTTGATAGAAATCCTGGAGAAACTTCCTTGCGAAATTGTGTTGTATTTCAATTGTAGTTTCCCACCAACTAATTCTATCTCAATAAATTCCTGTTGTTGAATTGAACAGATACTTGTTCCATCAGCTGTTACGTCGTATACTCCCAAATGCTGGCTAAAGGTGACACGCATCACTTTGTAATCGCGCAGCACGCCAATACTCTGATCTTGACCCAATACGGGAAAAGCAACCAAAAAGAGAAATATGATTAAAAATCTTAGCACGCTCTATATGTACGCCGAGTATTCGATTTTGTTACTTAAAGACATTTAGTTGAACGGCACAACATGGATAACCACTCTTTACGTGCTATTTTTCTAATTCAAGTAGCACGGCTTGCGCCACTTTATCGCTTGCTCCCCCTCCACCGAGAATGGTTTCAAGTTCATCGTAGTGCAGCATTAATTGTCGTCTATAGTCCTTATCGTTCAACAATTTTGTGAGTTCATTTCGAATCGCTTCTGCATTGCAATCTGCCTGAATGAGTTCTTTGACGACCTCTCTATCCATGATCAAATTAACGAGTGAAATGTATTTCACCTTCACCAATCGCTTGGCAATTTCGTAGGAAAATTTCGAACTTTTATAACAAACCACCTCAGGAATTTTGAAGAGTGCAGTTTCCAATGTCGCCGTACCAGAAGTGACCACCGCAGCTTGTGAACTCGCCAAAAGTGCATAGGTTTCATTGGAAATCATCTTCACATTTTCGCTATTGAAGGGCGCATAAAATTCGGCATCTAAACTAGGTGCTCTTGCAATCACCACTTGATATTCTGGAAATGCTTTGAGTGCATCCAACATGATGGGTAATTTCTTGCTCACCTCTTGTCTTCTGCTTCCAGGTAAAACAGCAATAATAGGGCGATCATTCAACGCATGCTTCGCATAAAACGACTTTCGTTGCTCTTCAGAAAATGCGTGCTTCCCAATTTCGTCCAATAACGGATGTCCAAGATAGGTCACATCATAGTCGAAACGCTTGTAAAATTCTGCTTCGAAAGGAAGAATAACAAACATTTTGTCAACCACCTGCTTGATCTTGTGCACGCGTTTCTGTTTCCATGCCCAGACTTGTGGTGAAATATAATAGATCACTTTAATTCCCTTTTCATGTGCCCATTCGGCGATCCGTAGATTGAATCCGGGATAATCCACGAGTAAAATAGCATCCGGCTGATATTCGAGGATATCTTGTTTACAAAACGTAATGTTTTTCAGAATGGTTCGCAAGTTCGTGATGACCTCCCAAAACCCCATAAATGCGAGTTCTCGAATGTGTTTCACTAAGCCGTTATGCACCGCATTCATTTTGTCACCGCCCCAAAAACGAAAATCCAGATTTGAATCATGATCGAGCATGGCTTGCATCAAATTACTTGCATGCAAATCGCCCGATGCTTCACCCGCAATGACATAAATTTTTTGCTGGTGCGCCATGAATTAGAAAAATTTGATGTAGATGATGTAGGGGGCGTAGGCGATCGAACCAAGAATCACGCCCATTCCGTATCCCCATTTGGAACGGTTCAAAAAATAGTAGAACCAGAGCAAATTAGCGATAATTGAGAGAGTGATCATTTTAATTCTGTACGGACCATTCGCTGTAAATTTGTGCCAGAGATAACTATAATCATAGTCCTGTACCCACGCAAGTAGTAGGATCAACAATGGAACAACCAAAAGTGGCGTAATAATGCCCAAAAGTAATCCAAACGTATGACCAATTGTCCAATTTCTCAAATTCATAAATACCAATTTTCTAATTCATTCATAACCGAATACGCCGTTAGATCATACTGTGTTGGCACCACGGTCGCGAAGCCCTTTCCCATCCAATATACATCCGTATCCGTGGCATGATCTTGATCAACAAAATCTCCTGTAAGCCAATAATAGGTTCGGTTAAATTGATCTTTTCGCTTTTCAAAACGATCCTCCCAATACGCATTTGCTTGTTTGCAGATTTTTAACCCTTGATATTCCGACTTTTTGATCGCGGGAATATTGACATTCAAGCAAACTCCCTTCGGCATTCCATTTTGAAGTACTTTTTGCACAAGGGAACCAGCAACTTCCTTCGCGAGTTCAAAATCAGCATCGCTTTCAAACGAATTCAACGAGAAGCCAATTGCTGGAATTCCTTCCATCGCTCCTTCAACCGCGGCTGACATTGTACCCGAATACAGCACATTTGTGGCAACATTTGCTCCATGATTGATTCCTGAAACAATCAAATCTGGTTTTCGTCCTATGACTTCATAAACGCCCAATTTCACGCAATCGACAGGTGTACCTGTACACGAATATGCAACACAATCGAATAATTTCGATGCCTCCAAACGCAAGGGATGATTGATTGTGATAGCGTGTCCCATTCCCGATTGAGCTGAATCCGGAGCGATTAAAACAACCTCGCCAAAAGGAACCACTGCATCGAACAATGCGCGAATTCCTTTGGATGAAATTCCGTCATCATTTGTAATGAATATCAACGGTCTTGACTGGCTCATGTCTTTGTATAATTATCAGGCGCACGAAAGTAACGAAAGTTCTCCTATTCTTTCGACATTTCTGTACGAGATTCGTGACGAATTTGCTACCTTTGACGCAGCTAATAACGCAGAACAGGATGTTCAAATGATGACTACACAACAACTTCGATCAACGATTTCAGAGATCACGCAAGAAAACATTCGACAAGCGTCGGGTTGGATGACCAAATTGAGCGAACAACAATTAAGTTGGCGACCAAATCCTGGAATATGGTCAATCTCAGAAATTCTAGCGCATGTGAATTCGTATGCACGCTATTATCATCCGGCAATTTTAGGGAAAATTCAAAAAACACGTTTCGTAAGGCCAAAAGATGAATTTCTTAGTTCACCATTGGGTCGATCGGCTTGGAAATCAATGCAGCTAGGTCGTGCAAACAATGTAAGACGAAAATTCAAAGCCCCCAAAGGCCACAATCCAAGTGTTGAGGCCCGTCTTGTTTCTGGGACAGATGTGCAGGACTTTTTAGCAGCGCAACAAGAATTGCTTGAAATTGTAGATAAATCTGCTGCGGTGAACATTCGAAAGGTAAAAGTTCCCATTTCAATCTCAAAAATTGTGCGGCTGCGATTAGGTGATGCCCTGCTTTTCATCACGTATCACAACCAACGGCATATGCAACAGATCTTGAATTTGAAAACGCACAAGAATTTTCCGAATAAGTAATGGAGCCTAAAGACGCGTTTTGTTTAGTCAGTATTTCTCCCGTTCGATTATTGGGCGACGATGGTGCAGAAATTGTTACCCAATTGCTCTTTGGTGAATTAGTCGAAGTGCACGATGTTCAGGCCCCTTGGGCGAAAATCAGAAGTATTTCGGATGGATACGAAGGATATATTGACCACAAACACATTTCTTATCTTACCACAAAAGAAGCTCGTCGCTGGTCTGAAGGTTTAGGTTTTTTGAGAGATCGTGAGCGCGTGTTACAAACACCTTGGGGCGTACAGCGCATTTGTCGCGGATCTTTTATTCCTGATAATCACGAGAAGTTTTCGATTGGTTCGCATGATTTTCACTTTCTTGATTCACCGAGCACATCGTTTTCTTCGCCTGTGGAATTCGCATTAGACTATCTAAACACACCCTATTTGTGGGGAGGTAAATCACCCTTTGGAATTGATTGCTCAGGAATTACGCAAGTTATTTACCGATTTTTCGGTTGGAATTTGCCACGCGATGCCTCCGAACAGGTTGATCATGGACAGGAAATTGATTTTGACGAACACCAAGTTGGCGATTTGGCCTATTTTAAAAATAGAACAGGGAAAGTGACCCACGTTGGGATATTGGATGGGGCTAACGGAATCATTCACGCAAGTGGTCACGTGCGTCGCGATGAATTTACGAAGAATGGTATATATCGGTCCGATCTTGAATCGCTCACGCATCCGCTTTTTATAATTAAACGTTTGTAAGCAGAGAAATTGACAACAAATGAATCGAAAATTAATGTCGATATTTGCATGAAATCTACTAGAATGAAAATACTTATCACAGGAGGCGCGGGATTTATTGGAAGTAATTTATCGAAGCGATTGGTGGACGATGGACACGATGTTGTTGTACTCGATTCTTTGCTTCGCGGAAACAAACTGGACAAAGAAACCTTTGAGAGGATCAAATTTATCAAAGGGGATGTCCGCGACTTGGATTTGGTGACGAATGCGTCAGCCGGATGTGATCTCATTTTTCATTTTGCGGCTGTTTTGGGTGTCGATATTGTTGCGGACAATCCTGTTGAAACAATGGATGTTGAAGTGATTGGAACACGAAATGTTGTACTTGCTGCTGAAGTCAACAACATCAAAAAAATCATGTACGCGTCCACTAGCGGGATTTACGGTCACTCTGCGATTGAAGCTGCGCTTACAGAAGAAGTTTTGGTAGATCCGCGCACTTCATATGCCATGGCTAAGCGTTACAATGAAATTTATTTGGCTTCGCACCATGAAGAAAGAGGACTAAATGTTGTTTCATTGCGTTTTTTCAATGTGTATGGTTGGAACCAAGACAATCGAATGGTGATTCCATTGTTTTTTGAGCAGGCACTTGCGGGAGATGATATTACCGTATTTGGATCAGGAAAACAGACCCGTGATTTCACCTTTATTGATGATACAATTGAAGCCTGTGTCCGCTTGATGGATCTCAAAGGCTCGCACATTATCAACATTGCAAACGAAGCCGAATGGTGCATCATCGATGTTGCCGAGAAAATCAAAGAAATTACGCAATCCACATCGAAAATAACCTACATTGAAGCGCCTAAAAAACGCTACGATTACGAAGTTGAACGACGCGTGGGAAGCTCGCGAAAATTGAAAGATCTAACTGCTTACAAGCCAGATACTACCCTGTCGGATGGACTACAACAAATTTATCAACGGAATTATTAAAACCAGATATGTCAAGAGATAAAGAAATCTTTGATTTAATTGAAGCCGAAAAACAGCGACAGCTGAACGGAATCGAATTGATCGCCTCAGAGAATTTTGTGAGCGAAGAAGTGATGAGCGCCATGGGAAGTGTTCTCACAAATAAATACGCCGAAGGACTTCCAGGCAAGCGTTATTATGGTGGGTGCGAAATCGTAGATCAAGTGGAAACCTTGGCAATCGAACGTCTCAAAACCCTGTTTGGTGCCGAATGGGCGAATGTTCAACCGCACTCAGGCGCACAAGCGAACATGGCTGTGTTTTTAGCTTGCCTTCAACCAGGTGATAAAATTTTGGGCTTTGACTTGTCGCACGGCGGTCACCTCTCACACGGCTCACCCGTAAATATTTCCGGAAAATATTATAAGCCATTTTTCTATGGAGTGAGCAGAGAAACGGGGCTAGTTGATTACGATGCATTGGAAAAAGTGGCACGCGAAGAACGCCCAAAATTGATTATTTGTGGTGCATCAGCTTATAGCCGCGATTGGGATTACGTAAGAATTCGTGCCGTGGCCGATGAAATTGGAGCGCTCGTTCTTGCAGATATTTCTCATCCAGCCGGATTAATTGCCGCGGGACTTTTGAACAATCCATTAGAACATTGCCATATTGTGACAACAACAACGCATAAAACCTTGCGTGGACCTCGTGGAGGCGTGATCATGATGGGCAAAAATTTCGACAATCCCTTTGGACTCGTTTGGAACAACGGAAACCCTAAGTCGATGGCCGCTTTGTTAGATGCTGCGGTTTTCCCAGGAACGCAAGGCGGACCGTTGGAGCACGTGATTGCAGCGAAAGCAGTTGCATTTGGCGAAGCATTGACCGACAACTATAAAAATTACATGAAGGAGGTCCTTGCAAATGCGCGCATCATGGCGGACGAATTCGTGAAACGAGGATATGCAGTTGTTTCTGGTGGTACAGATAACCATTCCATGTTGATTGATCTTCGCTCTAAAGGCGTTACTGGAAAGGACGCTGAGAACAAATTGGTATTAGCGGACATTACTGTGAACAAAAATATGGTTCCTTTCGATACGGAATCTCCATTTGTGACATCAGGAATTCGTGTTGGAACCTCTGCGATTACATCCCGTGGAATCACAACGGCTGAAATCCCTGCAATAGTTGGATTGATCGATGAAGTATTATCGAACATTGAGGACGAAGCGGTATTGAAATCTGTTCGTGGAAAAGTAAACGAATTGATGAGTGGTCGTCCATTGTTTAAGTGGTAAACCCTGCTTAAAAACTAATTGAAACTCCAAGGACTTCTCCTTGGAGTTTTTTTTATGAATTTAATTCATGAAGACTACCTCTCTTCAACTCCTCATCGTCCTGTTTTTGGTGCTTTCGAAAATGAACGTGCAAACTCAATTGATCATCTATGGATCGTATAATGGAAAGAACATTTATGTTCAAAACCCGATTAAGGTCTACAACCCAACTACGTAGCGCTTTGTTTTCTAATAACCTTCCAAAACAACCTTGGAAAAAACCGCTTTAACGTCACCGCCTTTATTTCTTTGTTTCCAATCAGCACTTCTCGTTTGCCTTTTTCCACCGCTTTGAACAATTGCCGCACACATTCATTAACAGGCATTCCAGTTTCTTGGTTGTGATCCATCACGCCATGGGATTTCCCCTCAGCGTTCAGTGCATTTATAGAAATGGGTGTGTTGATTTTTCCTGGGCAAGCAATCAATACCTTGATGTGGTTGTGCTCTTCTTCCAACATCAAACTTTCATAAAACCCATGCAAGGCGTGTTTGGAAGCACTATACGCACTGCGCAAAAAGAAGCCGAATTTCCCTGCAATACTTGAGATCACAATGAATTGTCCCGATTGTTGCTTTCTAAATACAGGAAGAACCGCTTTTGTAAGTGCAACGTTTCCGAAATAATTCACCTCCATGATTTTTCTGTCCACTTCCAATGGTGTTTCGTGCACTTCGGAGCGCTGAGATAGACCACCATTGTTCACGAGCACGTCAATTCGTCCATAGTGTTGAATGACGGTTTCCACCAACGAATCAAAATGGGATGAATCGTTCAAATCGAGGGGTACAATAAGGTGTTTACTTGAATCGCTAAGGCTGTTCTTCACACGGTTCAATTCGGCTTCATTTCGAGCCGACAACACCACAGATGCTCCATACATGGCAGCCTGCTTAGCAATCTCCTCTCCTATTCCCGAAGAAGCACCAGTCACCCAAACAATTTTTTCTGCCCAATAGCTCATAAGACAAAACTAATGAAGATTAGTAAATAGAGCGCCATAAAAAAATCCCGATATCAGCTAGGAGACTGTTATCGGGATTATCTGTTTTGTGTGCGTCTTCCTACAAATCGTCAGGAAGAGCTGTTTCTTTGTACGCTTTTTGCTTTGGTTTCAATGCATCGATGAAAACGATCTTGAATTTTTCGCCATCCGTGTTGTAGATCATCTCTGTGATTCCATTCACAATTACAGGTGGTTGTTTCGTTGCACTGTAGAATTTCTTTTCCATCAATTCATACGTATCGTCTTCAAATTGCTTAAAAACTGATTGAATCACGCCATTCTCTACACGTGCTTTCCCAGCTATACAATATGATGTGCCATCTTCTTCAAAGAATGAAAGTATCACATTTCTGTGAATGTCATCAGAAACGGCGTATGATCCGCGTGCATCAAAAGCTTTTTGAAGTCGTGTAAAGCAATCTTGCGCGTTCGCAGTTACTGAAAGTAAGGTAATTAGAATCAGAAGTAAACTTTTTTTCATAGTTTGTTATTTTGGAGCTTCGGCTCGGTTTTCAAATATAGCAAGATTGGTTCAATATTTTCTCTCCTGCATTTAAGATTTCTTATTTTTGACAAAAATCTTTTTTCAATGAGTGGAAAACAAATAGCAGACCAATTTTCTCAGGCAGCAGAAATTTTGCAAATATTTAACACTCCTGAGAACATTCAACGAATTGTTGAAGCTGGTGAGATCATGACGACTGCGCTTCGCAACGGAGGGAAAATCATCAGCTGTGGAAATGGAGGTTCGATGTGCGACGCGATGCACTTCGCAGAGGAATTGACGGGTCGTTTTCGTGATGATCGCCCTTCAATATCTGCAGTTTCCATTTCCGATCCAAGTCATATTACCTGCGTTGCAAACGACTATGGTTTTGACTACGTCTTTTCACGGTATGTTGAAGGGAATGGATCCAAAAACGATGTACTCTTAGGGATCTCAACAAGCGGTAATTCGAAAAACGTCATCAATGCAATTGATGCAGCCAAAGCGAAGGGAATGAAAGTCATTGGTTTGACGGGCAAAGACGGCGGAAAAATGGCTGGACAGTGCGATGTTGAAATTCGCGCACCAAAATCCGATTATGCCGACCGTGCACAAGAAATACATATAAAGGTCATCCATTCCTTGATTCTTTATATTGAAAATAATCTCTAATAAAACGATAAGCGGCAACTGAAAATCGTATCTTTACCACGAATTTTAAGAACAGAAATGGGAACAATCGCACAAATTTTTGAATCAGGATCGCAAAGCGCCGACCACGGATATTTTAAAAACTTAGTGATGCTAGCGCGTGTTGACGGACAGGTGGAAGAGCATGAAATGAAACTTTTGGCTCGAATTGCAACACGCTTGAGTTTGACACCTGAGCAAGTAAAGGAAATCATTGAAAACCCTGACAGCTACCCAATGATTCCGCCTTTTTCTTTAGAGGAACGCTACGAACGATTTATTCAATTTGTGAAGATGTTGTATGTGGACGGTAAGGTCGATCCCACAGAAGAAAAATTGGTATCTAAATACGGTACCGCTCTTGGAATGACGGATGAACAAATCGCTGAAAAATACCCGCTTATTTTAGAAAAAGTTAAAGCTGGAATTTCTCTTCAAGATATTTTGGAGGAGATTTTATAATCTCTCTCATCAATTCTAGTAGAAGTCATCTCGTTTGGGGTGACTTTTTTTTTGTCATTTAAAATCCGTTGATAAAAGCATTAATTGTGAATAACTCCGTGAATTCATTCTGTGAATTGTATGTTACAAACAATGAATATTCATTAATTTTGCTCTTTAATGAATGTAGATGATTCAGGAAGAGTTACAAAGTACTGTTAAAAACATTTTTTCAGCATATCTCGAAAAAAATGGGCACCGAAAAACGCCCGAACGCTTCGCCATACTCGCAGAAATCTACAATTATTCCGGCCATTTCGATATCGAGTCACTCTATATGGAGATGAAAAATCAAAACTACCGTGTTTCTCGAGCTACTTTATACAATACAATTGAATTATTGCTCGCGTGCAATCTCGTGCGCAAACACCAGTTCGGGAAAAATATTGCTCAGTTTGAAAAATCGCATGGTTCGAAACAACACGACCACGTTATTTTGACGGATACTGGCGAATTACTTGAGTTTTGCGACCCAAGAGTTCAAACGATCAAGGCAACAATCGAAGAGATTTTCGGAATAGACATTCAGCACCATTCACTCTATTTTTATGGAGTCAGAAAATCAAATGTAAACCCAGAAAACGAAGACAAGCTTTGAACTTATCGTTTAACATAGACATTCACGATCCAGTAATCGTATATTCTTTGGTTGGAAAGATTACCTCCGACGAAGATTACCTCGATTTCGAACGCGAGATTTTTGCCTATTTAAACAAAAATTATTACCGCATCGTCTTTGATCTCACTGATCTAACGCATACGAACTCTTCTGGAATAGCGTTTTTCATGCGAACACTTACCAAGGCGCGCATTATGGGAGGAGATTTGGTACTCGCAAATCTTAGAGGCAACGTAGAAAAGATCTTCGAAATTGCAAAACTAACAGAAGTATATACCATCTGTGAGAATCAAGCAGAGGCAATTCAATTATTTAATACACAGAAATGAAAGTAGACGTTTTACTCGGTTTACAATGGGGTGACGAAGGCAAAGGGAAAATTGTTGACGTTCTAACACCGCAATACGACATCATTGCACGTTTTCAGGGTGGCCCAAATGCTGGTCACACCCTCGAGTTCAATGGAATTAAACATGTTTTGCATACCATTCCATCCGGTATCTTCCGCGAAGGTGTTCTGAATGTAATCGGGAATGGCGTTGTAATCGACCCCGTGATTTTCAAAGGAGAATTAGCGAAAATGGCGCCCTACAACATTGATTTCAAATCGAGATTGGTTATTTCGAAGAAAGCACATTTGA
>JBFYPU010000237.1:0-2685 GCA_041303175.1 Crocinitomicaceae bacterium
GTGTGCGACCTTGAATGCCACACCTATTATCACGATGACTCAAGGCGTTTCGGCAAACTTTATCTGGCAAACGGACTGTGATCATTTGGTGACAACCTACAACGGAACCGAAGATTTTATCCCATTCCATTTCGTGTTCAAAGTGCAGGATGATTACTGTCCTGTCCCAAAAGTGACCTATGCGACCATCACAATCAATGTTCAAAATCCGGGGATCATTCAAGCGCCAGCCATCAATTGCATTCAATCGGATGCCACAGGTGATGTGACCATTTCGTGGGACGCTGTTGCGGATCCCGATGGAACGTTTAGTGAATATCAGATTTTCACAGTCGAAAATGGATTGGTTGGAACCGTTTCGGCAATTGGCACCACGAGTTTTGTAGATCCTAGCGTAACGCAACAATTTCATTATTTCGTTGCAGTTGCCGCTGGCTGCGATGGAAATGCAGTGCGGTTCAGCGATACGATTTCGAATATTTTTCTCGATGTCGTCAATCCGGCAAATGGAACCGCGGTGTTGAATTGGAACGACCCTATCGACCCCGCGCTGCCATCCATGAATGCGAACTATCACATTTATCGAGAATATCCGCTTGGAACGTGGACATTGTATGACAGCGTTTCGTATGGCACGCATTTTTATGTGGATACGATTGATATTTGCGATGTCTTTTTGAACTATCAAATCGTTTTGCCCAATCAGCCCTGCGATTTTACTTCCAACATTGACGGAGATCAATTTGAAGACATGATCACACCTGACATTCCAATTATCAGCGTTGTCACCATCGATACGCTGACAGGCGGCGTTAACCTTTCTTGGAATCAAAATGCACAAGAAGACACATACGGCTATGTAATTTACACCCTAGATGCCTTCGGAAACGTCGTTGAATTGGATACGGTTTGGGGCATTGCGAATACGACATTTACCCATTTCACCAATACGGATCTCGAAGCGCTCACGTACTCTGTGGCGGCATTCGATTCCTGCTGGACAATTGCCATTCCTCCGACCTACCAAACTTCGGCAAAAGCACCTGTTCAGACCACGGTTTTTGTCATACCAACCCTCAACATTTGTGCATTGGAAGTCGATCTGTCATGGACGCCCTATATCGGTTGGGATCTCGTTGATCATTACGAAGTGTACGCCAAATGGACAGGTCAACCGTGGACCAATCTTGGATCAACCAGTGGTACGACATTCAACTATGCCGTTGAAGCGGGCAGCGATTACTGTTTTGCCATCAAAGCCGTGCATCCCGATGGACGCGAAAGTTTCTCCAATGTCGGTTGCTTGTTCATCTCATCTCCCACACCGCCTGCCTTCAATTATCTACAAGTGGCAACGGTGGATGCAGAACGCGTTGTATTGCGCCACTTGATTGACAATTCTGTGCCCGTTACCGAAATCGCCATCGAACGGAAAATTGCGGGTGAAGACTTCGAAGAAATTGTTCGCATTCCTGTCACCTCTTCGAATCTCTCGTATATTGATGAAGATGCCGATCCAAGCGTTCAATCGTATATTTACAGAGCGATTGTCATTGACAGTTGTTCCAATTACGGCGGTATTTCGAATGAAGCGCAAACGATGTTCCTAGAAGTGCAAGTGGACGATGTAGCAAAACTGTCTTACTTGAATTGGAATGCCTACCGAGAGTTTGACGGTTCAATAATTGGTTATAACGTCTATCGCGGAATTGACAATGTGTTTAATTCTGCGCCGTTGGCGACGCTTTCCAGTAATCAACGTGCCTTTCAAGACGATCTGAATGCGATCACTTCGTCGGGTAAAACTTGCTATTACGTGGAAGTGATTGAGGGCACAAATACCTTTGGATTCAATGAAATCAGTCGATCAAACGAAGCGTGCGTTGTGCTGCCACCACTGATTTACATTCCGAATGCCTTTATGCCCGATGGGATCAACAAAATTTTCCGTCCCGTTCTTTCCGATTTTGATGCGACAGATTACGAATTCACGATCCTCAACCGCTGGGGTCACACCCTATTCGAAACAAATCTCTACGACGAAGGTTGGGACGGAATAATCCCTGGAACAAATCGAGAGGCAGAAGCAGGATCGTATGTTTACATCGTGAAGGTAAAAGATGCAAATGGTGTTGAAACTGTCATTCACGGTCATGTGACGTTGTTGAGGTAAGCGAATGAAGAACTCGAAAAAACCGATTTTCATTTATCCACTATTGATTTCCTTTGCTCTGATGAGTTTGTATCATGCGTATGCATTCGATCAAACAATGAGTGTAAATAGAGCTTTTTATTACGGCTTCGAGGATCTACTATTGATTGGACTCATTTTATTTATCGTTTCGATTTTAGTTGCAACACCACTTGTAATTTGGTCAATTTTTTCTATTAAAAAATGGGGCTCGACAACTACGAACGTTATACTATTAAATGGCGTCTCTATTTTGTATGCGACCATTTCTACTGTTATTGCCATCGATCTCACATGTGATTTTTATGAAGGTTTTCCATATATAAACTCCTACTTTCTAATTTTTCTAATCCTTCTGAATACGTATATATTCCTGGGCAAATCATTTTCATCGAGTAGATAGAATAAATAAGTTTCAGAGCAAACGAATCTATCCGAGTGGAGCCACCTTGCGAAATAAACCTATTTTTACTCCGTGAAACGAATTCTAGTCA
>JBFYPU010000238.1:0-16736 GCA_041303175.1 Crocinitomicaceae bacterium
CCTTCTGTGAAGCCAATCGCCACATCAGCTACATCGGCAACCGTTATTTTTTCACCGTCACGACTTGTGCGCACCACAATTTCTTCAATTTCCTCAACCGTTGTTCCGCGACTGTTTGATCGGACGTTCATTTCTTCAACATTGCTGCGTATAATCCCCGTTGTAATATCGATGTTTCGTGATCCAACCGCTTGCGCAATTTCTTGAAATGAAATGTTGTACCGCAAGAGTTCAGTCTCCTTGGTGTTTATGGTGATTTCTTTTTCGGGAAAGCCCGTTTTGGTGATTTGAGTGATCACTTTTGTATTCAGGAGATCACGTTCTATTTTGGTTGCAATGTCGATAAGGTCTGTCAAATCAGCTGATTCAGATTTCGCAGAAACACCTACAAAGCTCACAATGCTTGACATTCCACTGGATTTGTTTAGGCTAATGAGAGGACGTTCGGCACCCTGTGGAAACGAATTGATAGAATTGATCGCATTTTCCACTTCGTTGAGTAACTCCTCCATGTCGGTTTCAGGAAATGCCTTGATTTGAATTTGCGACATGTTTTCAATCGATGTAGAATTGATTTGGTCAATTCCCTCTAGACCTTTAACGGCTTGCTCAATTTTGATGGTCACGCCTTCTTCCATTTCTGAAGGTGAAGCTCCCGGATAGAGTACGCTCACATTGATTACTGTGGGTTCCAATTCAGGGAAAAAGGAACGCTTCATCGTGAAAATCGAGAAGAGTCCAAACATGAGGATGAGCGCAATGGCTGCATTTCCCCAAATTGGCCGTTTTATGAAAAATTCAATGACTTTTCTCATTTCTATCGTTTGATTCCAATGTATTTTTTCTTCGGATCGATCTTCTCAACGTCTTCCAATAGAACGAGTTGACCATTTTCAAGGCCGGTAACAAGCACGGAATCTGGTTTCACGCCAGATTGCAACACCTTTTTTCGAACGAGCTTGTCGCCAACCAAAAGCGTTACATTTCCTCTAACATAAGCCGCGCGTGGAATCGTCATGGTGCTCTTTTGCTTCTCGCCTTCAATCGAGGCAGTCAGAAACATTCCGTTGTAAATCGTGAAGCCAACAGCAGGTTGAATGGAATAGTAGACATCAGCAGATTGCGTTTGTTGGTTGACAACGTCTGAAATTCGAAGAATTCTTCCAGTACCGACCACTTCGTTGGCTGAATTTTTAAAGGTCGCTGAATTCTCACTTTTGTACTTCGCGAGATCGTCCAATGAGATCGGAATTCTCACCTCAAACTCACCCGTTTTTGCAATGCGTGCAATCATCATTCCTGGGCTTGCAATGGCACCAGGTTCGGCATTCACAGAAATAACTGTTCCGCTAAATGGCGCATAGTATGCGTATTTTTTTAATTGCTCTTCTTGACTTTTTAGGCTGTAATATTCGGTCAGAATGTTGCGACCCGTAATGAACAACGCTTCTTTCTCCGAGTTGATTTTTGGATAATCAGGCAGTTGATTGAGGTCAGGATTGAGCCCGTTTAAGAATTTAACCCATTTATTTCGCTCCGATGGAAAATCAAGTTCAATATCTGGTAGGGACGCAACAATGAGCGTGGAAAGTGCTGATTTCCGTGCTTTCATTGCAAAATCTATGTCCGATTTGTTCAGCGTATAAAGCAATTGACCTTGTTTGAATCTCATTCCAGGCTTCATCAATACCGCGCCTTTTTGCAATTTTCCTTGCACTTCGAATGAAATGTTTATTTCAGAATTTGGAGTTACTTGACCGTAGGACTCCAAGCCAACAACACGCAATTCGTTTTTCACTTCTCGAATCGGGAGATAAACAGTCATGTCTTCAGGCTTCAATTCCTTTTTGACATCCTTTTTATTATTCGAAAGCGCTATGTAAATGATTCCCGTGAGAACCAAAAAAACAGCAAGCAAAATGATCTGACTACGCTTCATAAATTTGAATCAATTTGAACAGTTTAAAGGTACAAATCAATGCGTCAAATTAAGCCCGAAAATGGATGAAATGTAGAGGAACGTGTTGAATAGTCATTAATGAGGATAAAGAGCGATGTTTGGAAGTCTAATCGGTGGTGTGGAAAACACTGTTGAAAACCTAAATTTAATTGTTGATAGCATTGGGGTAACATTGAGTACCTTTGGAAATAACAAGCAATAAAACGCTCAACCTCAGCATAATGTTTGGATCAATATTAAAAAAGAAAGTCAGTAGTGATAAACTCGCAAATGTGTTTATCAACGGCCTATGGGATGCTACAGAGCACGGTTTTCCTGTTGTGGCGGAATTCATAAACGATGATCCGTCTTTCGTGAAATCTCCAAATGTCGACTCAACAAATCATCATGAATTCTCGTTGATCGTGTTGATCGGCAATATGAATTTACTTGAAAGTACGTTCGATGCTGAGCAAGCTGTAGAAGTGGAACGGTTGATTTTTGATAAGTTATCAAAGGTTTACGGCATGAGTGTGTCGGAAGTTAAAACGCTTGTAAAAGATTACCGTCAATTGATGGGTCGTTTAAATCATCCTTCCAAAAATGTCATTTATGCCATGTCGAAAACCGTATTCGACAAATATACCCTTTATAATTTTCAGGACGAATATTTCAAACGAATGCAAGTTGCAAATCCATTATTCCTTAAGCGAATGGATGAATTGATGGAGAACTTTATTTGGGATTGGGATTCCTTCTTCAAAAAGTATAAGGTCGATTAATTCCGAACGTAAACTACCTTTTTTGTCTCGAAAAATTCCTCTGAATAGAAGTCGGAAATGTTGAAATACTGTGCAGCTTTTTTAACCGTTGCCATTTCTTCCTTCAAGTCACCACCTTTCAAATAGAGGATCCCATTTTTTAAGCGATTGTTGTTCTTTTTCAAGAATTTTCCTTTCGTCCACTTGATAAATGTGGGCATGGCGGTCACGGCTCTACTCACGATGAAATCAAATTCTTCTTTGATGTTTTCGGCTCGCTCGTGCGCCGATTGAATATTTTTCAATTCCAAAGCTTTTGAAACTTCGTCCACCACTTTCACTTTTTTTCCAATGGAATCAACCAGGAAGAAATTGCATGCTGGAAAGAGAATTGCCAAGGGGATTCCCGGGAATCCACCACCAGTGCCAATATCTAGGATTTTACTCCCATCGGTGAAAGGCATCACTTTCGCAATCGCGAGAGAATGCAACACATGGCGTTCATAGAAGTTTTCGGTATCCTTTCGAGAAATGACATTGATCTGAGCATTCCATTCGGTGTACAACCCTTCTAGTCGTTCAAATTGCGTTTTTTGCTCCGCTGAAAGATCTGGAAAGTAGTTCAAAACTAGCTCAATTCCGTCCATGATTAAATCGAGTCTTTTGTGTTTTCCATCATATTCGACAAGAAGTCGCGCGCGCGAAAAAGTTGGGCTTTCACGGTGCCAAGCGGCAATCCCAATTCTTCGGAAATTTCTTCATAACTCAATTCTTCGAAATAGCGCTTTTCAACCAATATACGGTAGCGCGGTTTCAGTTTGCTGACCAAGCTGCGCATGTGCATGATTTTTTGCTTATGCATGATCGTTTCTTCCGGGTCAAGCGTATTGCTTTGCGCATCGTAGTAGACTGTTTCGCCGTCGTGATTGGTCATTCCAGTATCCATCGAGGTGACTTTTACACGCTTTTTACGGATAAAGTCGATGCAATTGTTGGTTGCGATTTTATACAGCCATGTGCTGAATGCGTAATTGGGCGAATATTGTTTGAGTCGATTGAATGCTTTGCCAAATGCTTCGATAGTGAGATCATCAGCATCATCCGTGTTTTTCACCATTTTGAGCATCATGTAATAAATGGATTCACGGTACCGATCCATCAATTCGCCATAAGCTGCTTGGTCACCATCAATTGCCAAGTGAACCAATTCGAGGTCTTTTCTTGCTTTATCCGAAAGGTGATCGAGATTTTCTACCATTTATCTGTTTCTGTTTTACTCACGGTGTAGAACATAATGGGTGTCCAAATAGCGTAAAAAATATCCCACAGCGGCAGCCATGCGATGAATGATTTTTCCTTTATTTTCTTGAATGCACGACTTAAAATGATCCATTTTAGAACGAGCACTAGCAGAAAAATAGCTAAGGTAATCCAAAGGTATTCATACACGAAACACAAAGGAACGAAGGAAAACAGCATGAAAAGCAAGCTTGCTGGGTAGATTCCTAACATCACTTTTTTGATAACCTTGTATTTGGGAGAAGTCGTGTAATGCCGCGCTTTTTGACGCATCCATTTTTTGAGGCTTTTGGGTGGTTTCGATTCGCAGAATGATGCTGGGTCAATATTAATGGTGTAGTTGCCCTTTGTCGCCGCCTCTTGAATGAATAGATCGTCGTCGCCTGAAGCAATGGAATAATGTGATTTGAATCCACTTACGCTGTCAAAGGTTGATTTTGTGTATGCCAAATTTCTCCCAACTCCCATATAGGGCATGCGTGCTTTTGCCATCGAAAAATAGCTCACTCCGATCCACGCGCTATCGAACCGAATCAATCGGTTGACAAAACCTTTGCGCTTTTGCAACGGACCATAACCCAAAACAATGTGTTTTTTATCGGAAAATCGGTGCGCCATACTTCGCAACCATTGATCAGAATGTGGCTTGCAGTCCGCATCAGTGAAAACCAAATGTTCATGCTTCGAGGCTTTAATTCCCAAGGTCAGCGGCAATTTTTTTCCAAATTTCAAATGAGCGCTGCGCTCAATTTCTGTGACTTGAAGGTGCGGATATTTCTGTTTGTAGGCATCCAAAATGTATTTCGAGTCGTCGGTCGATTGGTGGTTGACCACAACTACTTCAAAATTTGGGTAATCTTGTTCCAAGATAAAAGGCAGGAAGTTATAAAGGTTTTCAGATTCATTACGCGCTGCGATAATCACACTGAGTGGGGGAGTACCGTTGCCATTTTTTTCCTTTGACCGCTTATGCGAAGCGAACCGACCAAAGATGAATACCACATAGAGGAATTGAATGAATGCAAAGAAGCAAAACGCGAAAAAAACGTAAGTGATTGGTTCGTATAAGTCAAGACTCGGAAAAAAATCCAACATGCGGTGATATTTGATCACAAAGATGCGGCTCTTTTTTGGTCAATACTCCCTATTCGACAGCTGATTTATCAACAATTTTGTACACGGATGGGTTCAATGGACACCAACTTTTAAGCACAAAAAAAGGGTGCAACATTACGTCACACCCCTTGATAAACCAGGATTTTAATTTCTTACCATTCGCACTACTTGCGTACCAGCTGATGTGGATACATAAGCGATGTAGACACCCGCAGAGAATGACGTTGCGTCAATGTTCACTGCTGCTTGATGAGAAGTTGATTCATAAATTAGTTCGCCTTGAATGTTGAAAACACGCACAGCTGTGATGTCGCTTTTTTCTGATCTTAGGTTCCAAACGGTATTCGTAGGATTTGGGTAAACACTCAAATTGAAGTTGTTCAATTCAGCAGTTCCAGCGAACGGATCGCCGAACATCACATCATCAAAATAATACGTTTGTGCACCTGCTGTTGCTCCATCTGTTCCAAAATTGAAGAAGATCGATGCTTTATCGTACGTATTGGTAATATCCAATGCTGATGTTCCAGCAACTTGGTTCGCAAAGTTGAACACTAAGGTTTCCCATGCACCAGCCATTGTTGTGTTTACGTCTGTTTCACAAGAAATCGTGCCGTCTGCTGCATCTTCCACCTTCAAACGAATCGGTGTTCCAGCAGTTGGTGACCAAACGCGAACAGACATAAACGTTTCTGTTGCTGTAAAGGGAATCTCGTTCACAAAACCTGCAGCTGTTCCAATCGTTGTTCCCGCCCACGTTTGTGCAGCACCTGTTTTTTCAACTTCCATTACCATATTGGCAGGATTTGTTGGATCAACAACCATAATTGATGCGTTTCCACCGAAATCCGTCATGGTGTAATCTACTGTTGACAATTCAAAAGTCACAGGTAAATCAATTTGATCCAATGGATTCACAGGTGCTCCAAATTCTACGTCGTCGAAGTAGTACGTTTGTGCTCCAGCTGTTGCTCCATCTGTTCCAAAGTTGAAGAAGATCGATGCTTTGTCATACGTATTGTTGATATCCAATGCTGCCGTTCCTGCCGCTGGGTTTGCAAAGTTGAAGGTCAATGTTTCCCACGCACCGGCCGCTGTTGTGTTTGCTTCTGTTTCGCATGAAATAGCGCCGTTTGTTACATCTTCCACTTTCAATCGGATAGGCGTTCCCGCTGTTGGCGACCAAACCTTAACCGTCATAAACGTTTCTGCTACTGTAAAAGGAATGGCTGTTGCAAATCCAGCAGGTGTTCCAATTGTTGTTCCAGCCCATGTTTGTGCTCCAGCGCCTTTGATTGATTGCATAACGGTATTTGCAGGATTTGTTGGATCAGCCATCATGATAGACGCGTTCCCACCGAAATCAGTTACCGTGTAATCAACCGTTGAACTTTCAAATGTCACAGGTAAGTCAATTTGACTCAGGACAACTGCTGGTTGTCCGAACATCACGTCGTCGAAATAATACGTTTGTGATCCGGCTGTTGCTCCATCCGTTCCAAAGTTGAAGAAGATTGACGCTTTGTCGTAGGTATTAGCAACATTGATTGCTGCTGTACCTGCCGCTTGATTCGCAAAATTGAAGGTCAATGTCTCCCATGCACCAGCTGCTGTAGTGGTAGATTCTGTTTCAACTGAAATTGCACCGTTTGCAGCATCTTCCACTTTCAAACGTATCGGTGTACCCGCTGTTGGTGACCATACTTTCACGTTCATATACGTTTCAGTTACGGTGAATGGAATGGCATTTGCAAATCCAGCAGGAGTTCCTATGGTTGTTCCCGCCCATGTTTGTGCTCCAGCACCTTTGATTGACTGCATAACCGTATTTGCAGGATTTGTTGGATCAGCCATCAGTGTGGATGTATTCCCACCGAAATCTGATACTGTATAATCAACTGTTGAGCTTTCAAATGTAACTGGCAAGTCAATTTGGCTCAAGACAACCACTGGTGAACCGAAGTACACGTCGTCGAAATAGTACGTTTGAGATCCAGCAGTTGCTCCATCTGTTCCAAAGTTGAAGAAGATGGATGCCATGTTAAAGGTATAAGCAAGATTCAAGGCTGCCGTTCCTGGAGCTTGATTGGTGAAGTCGAATGTCAATGTTTCCCATGCGCCTGCAACGGTTGTGTTCACCTCTGTTTCGCACGATTGTGTTGGATTCCCGACCACTTCTACTTTCAATCGAATGGGTGTGCCCGCTGTTGGCGACCAAACTTTTACTGTCATTGTGGTGTTCGAAGCAGTAAACGGAATGGTGGAAGCAAATCCAGATGGCGTAGAAATCGTTGTTCCTGCCCAAAGTGGTGCGCTAACTGGCTTGATCACTTGCATCACCATGTTCGCTGGGTTTGTAGGGTCGGCCATCATCGTTGACATGTTGTTTCCGAAATCAGTCATTGTGTAATCCACGGTTGCACTTTCGAAGGTAACTGGCAAATCAATTTGACTCAACACAACAGCTGGTGCGCCAAAATAAACGTCATCAAAATAGTAGGTCTGTGAACCCGCAGTGGCTCCGTCTGTTCCAAAGTTGAAGAAGATGGATGCCATATTATACGTGTTGGCAACATTTAGGGCGGGAGTTGCAACAACTTGGTTTAAGAAGTCGAATGTCAGTGTTTCCCATGCACCTGAAAGTGTTGTATTTACTTGCGTTTCACATGATATCCCTGGGTTTCCAACCTGTTCAACTTTCAATCGAATAGGTGTCCCAGCAGTAGGTGACCAAACTTTTACTGTCATTGTGGTGTTCGAAGCAGTAAACGGAATGGTAGAAGCAAATCCAGATGGCGTAGAAATCGTTGTTCCTGCCCAAAGTGGTGCGCTAACCGGCTTAATCACTTGCATCACCATATTCGCTGGATTTGTAGGATCGGCCATCATCGTTGACATGTTGTTTCCGAAATCAGTCATCGTGTAGTTCACGCCTGCATTTTCGAATGTCACAGGTAAATTGATTTGTGATAGCGTTGGAGCACTTTGAGTAATGTCATCAAAGTAGAAAGTTGAATTCGCGGAGCCATTTCCAATATTCCCAAAGTCGAACATCAGAACGATCTGATTAAAGTTGGTTGGTGTACCTGCAAAATTCCATGTCAAGGTATGCCACGCACCGGATGCGGTAGTGACAGCGTCAACCTCAGTTTGACCGACTCCTTCCAATTTGAATTTCACCATTGTTCCAACTGGCGCAGTGGTGAATACTTTCATGGAAATCACGGATAAGGTTGTGAAGTCTAGATTGGCTGCTAAGGTGTACTTGCTACCCGCCCAAATTTGACCACCGTTTCGGACAATCCTCCCGACAGTCGCGCTCGTGTTGATCCCATTTTGTTGTGGATTCGGTAGAACCGTTGCTACTCCACCATCAAAATCGATAAAATTCGCCGTGGTGATGGAGGATTCAAAACTTTCTGGGAGCGATTGGGAAAATCCCATAAAAGCCGCAAAAAGAAATGTTAAAATGCTAATTGTTTTCATACTAGTTTATGTTTGATTTAGAATCTATTCTCAGGGAAAGGTTGACCGAGTTATTCGTTTTTAGCGCGTAACGATCAGCTATTCAATGTGAATTTGCTTGCAATATACAATTTATTTTAATCTTAAGGTAAAATGTACCATAAGTTTATAGTCATTTTTACAATTACCCTATTCAATTGCGTTGAAACCGATCTAAAAAACATGGAAAGAAGTGGAGCCGATCGTATAAACGGAATGTTTCGGAATATTTCCAAAAATCAAACCGTATCTTTGCACGATCAAACAATTGGCGAAATGCACTTTACATTATTACATACGGACACAAAATCCAAAGCCCGAGCGGGGGAGTTGCACACCGATCATGGTGTCATCGAAACACCTATTTTTATGCCCGTTGGGACGGCTGGAAGTGTGAAGGGAGTGCATCAACACGAGTTGGAAAACGACATCAAAGCCCAGATTATTCTTGGAAATACCTATCATTTGTTTCTACGCCCAGGTTTGGATGTCATTGAGCCTGCTGGTGGATTGCACCAATTTATGAATTGGCAAAAACCCATTTTGACAGATAGTGGTGGCTATCAAGTCTACTCGCTTTCAGGATCGCGCAAGCTGGATGAAGAAGGTGTGACCTTTCAATCGCATGTGGATGGAAGTTACCATCGGTTCACACCGGAACGTGCGATTGACATACAACGATCCATTGGTGCTGATATCATTATGGCATTCGACGAGTGTACACCTTATCCCTGTGACTATGATTACGCGAAAAAATCGATGCACATGACGCACCGTTGGTTGAACCGATGTTTTACACAATTCAATCAAACTGAACCAAAATACGGTCACAATCAAGCACTTTTTCCAATTGTACAAGGCAGTGTTTACAAGGATTTGCGTACCGAGTCGGCAGAAACGATTGCTTCACACGACGCGATTGGAAACGCCATTGGTGGACTCTCTGTGGGTGAACCAGACGAGGAATTGTACGGTATGACGGACCTTGTTTGTTCCATCTTACCTGAATCAAAACCACGCTATCTAATGGGAGTTGGCACACCTGTCAATATTTTGGAATGCATCGCTATGGGAGTAGACATGTTCGACTGTGTCATGCCATCGCGCAATGCTCGCCACGGAATGCTGTTCACGTCCGAAGGAATCATTAACATTAAAAACAAAAAATGGGAAATGGATTTTTCCCCACTCGATCCTAATGGAACGTCCTATGTAGATTCAACCTACTCCAAAGCCTATTTACGTCATCTAATGCGCGCAAAAGAACATTTGGCCATCCAAATTGCAACGATTCACAATTTATCGTTCTATTTATGGTTAGTGAAGGAAGCGCGTGTCCATATCTTGGCGGGTACGTTCACTGAATGGAAAAATAAAATGGTACCGAAATTGTCTAATCGACTCTAGTGTTCTCAATCATTGATCGATATATCATTCGAAAGTTTTTGACGACTTTCTTTTTCATGATGGCAGTCATTATGGTGCTTGCAATGGTGTTTGATCTCGCTGATAAGCTCAATGATTTTATCCAAGCAGGTGCCTCGGCCTCGGAGATCATCTTTGATTATTTCTTCAATTTCATGTTGCTTTATGCGAACATGTTTTCGCCGATGATCATCTTCGTATCCGTGATCTGGTTCACCTCAAAAATGGCACAGGACACCGAGATTATTCCGATTTGGAATTCTGGACGAACCTTTGGACGCTTTGTGCGACCTTACATGATTGCCGCAACTATTCTCATGGTGATGGCGTTAACACTCAATCACTTCATTGTTCCACGTGCGAATCGCGTTCGACTTGCATTCGAGGAAAAGTACTACTGGCAAAATATGAGTGTCGACAATTATTATGCAGAGTTTCCCGGAGAACAGGTCGTTTATTTTTCAAATTACACCTCTGAGTCGGGAATTGTGAACGATTTTGTGGTGGAGCAATGGAACGAAAAAGGAGAGTTGATTTCATTTTTAAAGGCGCAAAACGCGAAAAATGAACCTGGTTCAGATCGTTGGTTACTCCACAATTATTTTCAGCGCTTTACAGGTTACCCCAAAGACAGTCTCGTGGTTGGTGCGTCCTTGGATACAACCTTTGCGTTTTCGATCGATGAAATGGCAACCCGCGCGAATATTGCCGAAGCAATGACCTATTTTGAATTAAAAGAGTTCATCGCTCGGGAAGAGAAAAAGGGGTCATCTCGTGTACCAACATATGAGGTAGTGCTTTATGAACGCACATCACTGCCTTTTTCAACGTATATTTTAACCATTATTGGAATTGCGGTGGCAAGCCGGAAAAAGCGTGGCGGAATAGGAATCAATATTGCCATAGGATTGGGCATTATATTTATCTACATTTTTGCAATGAAGGTCACAAGTGTCGCCGCGATGAACATCGGATTTCCATCATATCTGGCCGTCTGGGTGCCCAATGTGCTCTTCGGTGGAATTGCTTATATTCTCTACAGAAGAGTGCAGCGTTAACGAACCATTACAATGACTCCAACTCAATTTTATACAGATCAACTTTCCATTCATCAAGCACTTTTAACGCGTGTTTTAAGTCGACAAAAGATTCTACGTCTGGCACGATTTATCACCTTTCTTGTGATTGCAAGTGGAAGCTACATTTTTTGGGGAGAATGGATGCTTTTTGCTTCTAGCTTGCTATTGGGATCCATCATCTTCGGGTTTCTTGTCTTTAAATCGACTGACCAAAAGGAAAAACGCATCTACCTCGAAGCCCTTATCCTGATCAATCAAACGGAAATTGACGCGCTGAATGGTGATTGGCATCGACTTGATACGGGTGACGAATTCAAGAACGATGATCACGCGTTTGCGCAAGATTTGGATCTATTCGGACGTTCCTCCTTTTTTCAATGGCTGAATCGCTCGGTGCTCCCACAAGGAAAAGTGCGTTTGGCCAAGCTCCTCACCTCCAATAATGCGGATCAAGTGCTCGATAAACAACAGGCGGTCCAAGAATTGGCGGAGAAAGCTACATGGCGACAAGGATTTTCAGCAACGGGTCGCTTAATCGAAACGAAGGTTGCAGAGAAAACTGTGCTCAAATGGTTCGCAAATTATGTGTCAATTGCACCAAAGTTTGCGCCCTACTTGGTCGTCGGAATGAGTATCCTCTCGCTGCTTGCAATAGGCTTGGTGGTGTTCGATTTGATCCCATCATCTTGGCTCATTTATGTTTTTCTCTTAGGTGCGGGACTTCTCGGGAAATATTTAAAAATGATCGCGAAATTGTCTGACGATACGGGAAGGATTCAAGACCTTTTTGAACGCTACCATGGGCTTTTGCAACGAATTGAAACAGAATCCTTTGCTTCGAAGCAACTGGTTGATTTGCAGGCTATAATCCATGAATCGGATAAAAAAGCCTCCGAAATTTTCAAAGAGTTTTCAAAATTGTTGGGGGCATTGGATCAGCGAAACAATATCTTATTTTCCATCCCAGCCAATGGTTTTTTCTTGCGCGATTTGTGGGTTGTTCGAAAAATCGATAAATGGATTGTCCTGCATGGATCGAAAGTGGAAGAATGGTTCAGTGTGATCGCGGAATTTGATGCACTGAATTCGTTTGCGAACTTTGCGTTCAATCATCCAGACTACGTGTATCCAACATTAGTGAGCGATGAAACACAAGTTGAAGCCATTCAGCTGGGGCATCCTTTGTTAAAATCTGAAGGTAGAATTGACAACGATTTCAACATGCGGAATCAGCAGTTTTTTATCATTACTGGAGCAAATATGGCTGGAAAAAGCACGTTTTTACGAACGGTTGGCTTGAGTGTTGTCATGGCGAATTGTGGACTGCCAGTCTGTGCCAAATCCTTCCGTTACACGCCAATCAAGCTGATCACGAGTATGCGCACCACCGATTCACTTAGCGAAAATGAATCCTACTTTTTTTCCGAATTGAAACGACTCAAGCGAATCATCGACACCATCGAGCAAGAACAGCATTTCATCATTTTGGACGAAATTTTGAAAGGAACGAATAGCATGGACAAAGCGAAGGGATCGCAGCAATTTGTTGAAAAACTGGTTCGAACAAAAAGTACGGGCATCATCGCAACACACGATTTGAGCCTCTGTGAGTTGGAAGCGCAATTGTCAGAAGTGAGCAACTATTACTTTGATGCTGAAATTGTGAACGACGAATTGTACTTTGATTATTGCTTAAAACATGGCGTCTGTCAAAACATGAATGCGTCCTTTTTATTAAAGAAAATGGGGATTGTGTGAGTTTCCTCAGTGCGTATCAATTAAATTTCATCCAATAATTGTAATCGTATTGAAATGACAGCATGAACATCAATCTCCAAACCGTGGATTCACAATGCTGTTGTAAATTGATCCAAAGGTATAACTGATTCCAGTATTCGCCCAAAAACGATAACCTGTTTGCAATTGTCGTTGGCTCAACAAAATGTCTTCCTCGCTGGCATCGCCCAGTGGAAGAGAAATTTGATCGTGAATCAAGGCCAGATTACCTGAAATTCGCCATGAGAATCCTTTGAATAGGCGTAAGTTGAACGATAACCAAAAGTTCAAATTGTTGATGCTCACGTTATGAAAATAATGGGAACCTGTGACAGAGGCATTGATCGAGCCCCATTTTTGTTGAAATTCTGATGCAATTCCTAAATTTTGAAAGAGTAACGTCTCCTCGAATTTATTGTATATCGTCTCTTCATGATAGATGTTGTGAGCCGCCCCCATCTTGTAAACCAACCGTATTTGGCGTTTAGTCGATTCTGCATACGGAAAGAAATTGTACTCAATAGCGGGTGTTATTTTCGCGTTTAACTTGAAGTTATCATAGAGTGAGGAGAATGAGCCAGAAAAAAGACCGACTGATACATGATCGGAAATGCTTCTTACGACGTTGAGATCAATCCATGTTGCCTTCGTTTTGCTGTAGATGGTGTCTTCCTCGAAATAGAAGGTTCCTTTGTTGTAATTGGTCCAATAACTTGTTTCAATTTTCCATTTTTCGGTGATGCGGTCGACATCAAGGCCGCCATTTAAACTCATGTTATTGTATTGCTTCTCTCCATTAAACCAGCCGCTTGCATCGAAACGAAACACCCAATTGTTCCACTTGTCAACGACTTCTTTCGATTCAGCTTTCGTTGGATTGATGAAATTGACGGAAAGTTGATCTAAATAGCCTCGTTTTACTAGATACCTTACCAGGCCCAATTGAACAATGTTGATCTGCTTTCGGCGGACTTCATCGGGTGTATTGTTGAGATCTGTTGACAGCGATAGTGTATCATCAACGCCGATCAAATCCTGTTGTCCGTAGAAGAAAAAGGTATACATCTCGCCACCGCTGCCGGTACTTTGACTCACGATTTGAATGTGAACATCTGCGAGTAAGCGATCGCGAACATAACTTAAATTGGTCACTTCTTGCTTAATGAATTGTTCATCGCAAAACTGACAGTCTATAAAGATTTTTAATCTGTCCTCTGTGTTTTGCGAGAAAGCCGTAAATGAAAATAGAAGAAAAAGATTGAGGATTGTTGATTTCATAAAAGAAATTAGGTGACATAATTAACGCAAATAACGCCAATTGATTACGCTGAAAATGCAAATAGAATGTAAAATGAGATAAACATTTGTAAATTAAGTGAATTTACTAATCTTGAACCCACATCAATTTTTCGCGCGCAACTTTCATGCGCATAAAGCCAAAGGCTACGGTGATATTGTCACCAGAAACTTCTTCTACGACACCAACTTGCTTTGTCGCAATGAGCTTCACACGTGAGTTGAGCTTTATTTTGTGTCGTTGATACGGATCCAATTCTGGTCGCTCTTTTTTCTTTTTTGAGGGACGAGCAGCATCTACGCGTTCTTTTTCCTTCTTGCTCAATATCGCCGCATCAATTTTCGTGCGTTCAACCGCTAAATACTTGTTGATTTCATCCAAAAGTGAATCGTTGATAGATTTTTTGCGCGATTTCACGTTGTAGCGATCTACATAAGTTTTCATTTTTTTCCCGAAACCAACCAATTTATTCGTAACATCTGCTTGCTCGCGAATACGTTTGAGTTTCTCCTCATAATCTGCCTTGCGTGCTTCGTATTCGTTCAACGATTTTTGCGCAATCGCTTGCGCTTCAATGTGCTCTTTGTTCAAACGCTCCAAGTAGGTTTTTTCTTTTTGAAGATCATTTAGGAGGCGATCCATTTGCACTTTTTTGTCGTCCAATTTGCTTTTTGCGTCCTCAATAATCTCTGGTGGTATCCCATTAATTGTTGCGACTTCAAACGTAAATGAACTGCCTGGTTGACCAACTGAAAAGCGATATGTCGGTTCCAATGTTTCTGAATTGAAGAGCATGCAACCGTTTACAGCATTCTTTAGCCGATCGGCTTTCAATTTGATGTTCGCATAGTGCGTCGTGATCACACCAAAACATTTACGGTTGTAAAATGCTTCAAAAAAGGACTCTGCTAAGGCGCCACCAAGATCTGGATCGGATCCTGTTCCAAATTCATCGAGCAATAGAAGTGTATTACGATTCGCTGCATCTAAAAAGGTCTTCATTCGCTTGAGACGGTACGAATAGGTACTTAGTTCGTTGGCAATGGACTGGTTGTCGCCAATATCACTTAAAATTGTATCGAAAAAGCACATTTTACTGTTTTGGTGAACAGGAACGAGCAAGCCCGATTGAAGCATAATTTGAAGGAGACCAACGGTTTTGAGCGTGATACTTTTCCCACCAGCATTGGGACCTGAAATCACCAACATGCGCGAGAATTTATCCATTTTCACTGATTGTGGATGGGTTACTTTCTTCTGTACTCGGTGCGATTTCCACAAAATAGGGTGATACGCGGCAATCAATTCCAGCTCTAAATCAGATTGAATCGCGGGCAAACTGGCATCCAAATCAACTGCTAATCGACATTTCGCATTGATGAAATCAAACTCAGTGAGGATGAATTGATAGCTTTTAATGAGTTCAAAATGAACCTGAATTTCTTTTTTTAACTCCTGAAGAATGCGGAAAATTTCCTTGCGTTCGTCGTCGAGCAACATCTCCAATTCGTTGTTGAGCGGGATGTTTATTTGGGGCTCAATATACGTCAAACTTCCTGTTTTGCTCGATCCCACAACCGAGCCTGGGATTTTCCGTTTGTGCTGAGATAACACAGTCAAAACGCGACGTTCATTGATATATGTTTCCTTGGTTTCCCCCAAAATGTTCTCTTTGATCAATTTCCTTGCTTCTTTGTCGAAATTGCGATTGATCTGTTTTTTCACGTTGCGGATTGCAGAACGAATTTGAGCCAATGCTTCTGAAGCGTCATCTTTCACATTTCCATGCTTGTCAAACACTTTTTCAATCGCCTCAATGATCTCATTGGTAAAATACGCTTCTGAGAGTAACTCGCTCAACAAGGGAAATTCTTCTGCGCGTTTGTCGAAAAAATACAGCAAACTGTTGACGAGAATCGATGCTTGGTAAATCCTAAGAAATCCGTCTAATTGAATCGACGCATTTTGAATTGGAAGCAGCTTTAGTTCCGAACGAATTTCTTCGAATTCAATCCGAGGAAACGTTTCTCCATCGTCGCGAATTGCTTTCAATTCTGCCAAGGTATTCAGCGCTTTTTGAACAGATTTGGTGTCTTTCGAAGGTGTCAATTTCTCCAATCGCTCGCGAGCCGTTTCCCCAACTGCATAGTCGGTCAACCACAATTGAATGGTGTTGAACTCTAAGTCAAGAAGGGTTTGTGCATCCGCAGCGCTCATGGTGTCTGAATCAAAAGATGCGCAAAAGTACGAAAAACGCGACTTACCAGCTCAAAACTGCAATGATTGGATTGTGATCTGAAATGCGCTCAAATTTCCCTCGAAAAAAACAACGAGGCTCTTCAATATGGGACCGTTTAATGCGAACCGAGCCTTTCGATTTTAGAAGAATAAAGTCGATCCACATGGGTGAACCCGAAGCACTTGTGAGATCCTGATCATTGAAATTTGCCGTTCCGAAAAGTTGATTGACAGGTTGTTCGGTGATCGCATCAAGATGTTCCAAGGTGTAATCAAAAAGCGTATCTGCAAAGGGAATGTTG
>JBFYPU010000239.1:0-5856 GCA_041303175.1 Crocinitomicaceae bacterium
CAAGGTAAGAACCTTTACGTTCAAAACCCTATGGATGATGAGGGATTTGGTTACTGCGCAACAAAAGTTACGGTAAATGGAGACATCATGCCGGGAGGAACGAGCGTAGGAGCGTTTGAAATTGATTTTTCAATGTTCAATATTGCAATTGGAGAACCCGTATTTATTGTGATTGAACACAATGACGGGTGTAAGCCTAAAGTCCTCAATCCAGAAGTATTGCTCCCACGATCAACCTTTAAAATCAAATCCATTAGCATCACATCTTCTGGAAAACTCACTTGGACCACTTCGGGAGAACAAGGAAAGTTGCCTTTTGTGATTGAACAATACCGCTGGAACAAATGGGTTGCTGTTGGTGAAGTTGATGGGAAAGGATCAGGAAGTGACAATAGTTACCAATTTGACGTAACTCCACATTCTGGCGAAAACACCGTTCGTGTGGTTCAAACGGATCACTCTGGAACAAAACGGCCTTCATCTGAGGTGAAATTTAGCTCTTCTACACCAACGGTTACCAAAACACCGATAAAGGTGAAGGATGAAATTAAATTCTTAGCGAATGGCGCCGCATTTGAAACACGCTATGAGATTTATGACGCCTACGGAAATATCGTGAAAAAAGGAGTCGGATCATCTGTAAACTGTTCAAATCTTTTACGCGGTGTTTACTACATTAACTTTGATAACGTCAACGAAAAGTTCATCAAGAACTAATCGTACACCATACTTCTAAAGCCCTGTTTGAAATAGACAGGGCTTTTTTAATGCTCCAATGGCATGATTAAGAAAATTGAACATCTAGGAATCGCAGTAGAAAGTATCGAAGCATCCCTGTCCATTTTTGAAACACTTTTGTCCACAAGCTGCTATAAGCAGGAAGTTGTAGAATCCGAAGGTGTAAGAACTGCTTTTTTGCAAGTTGGTGAATCAAAAATCGAACTGCTCGAAGCGACCAATGAAAATTCACCCATCGCCAAATTTCTGAGTAAATCAAACGGTGGATTTCATCATGTGGCTTTCGAAGTAGACGATCTCGATGTGGAATTGGAACGCTTATCACGCGAGGGATTTGTACTCATCCACCAAAGTCCAAAAGATGGCGCCGACAATAAACGCATTGCCTTTCTTCACCCAAAATCAACCAAAGGAATGTTGGTTGAGTTGTGTCAAGAAAAAACCGAAATGAGTGGCGTCTCTGCCGACAAGTGAATTGCATTCAAGCCAGCAGCACGTGCACCCATCACATGTTGAATCGAATCATCCAGAAAAAGAGCCTTGCGTGGATCAATATGATTTTCGAGACAAACGAAATCAAACACATCTCTGTTGGGTTTTCTCATCCCGATTTCATGTGAATAGTAGACGCGTTCAAACTGCTCTGAAAACGATTCCTGCGAAACTTTACGCCATTCGCTCATCGCTCTGGGGATGTGAATTTCATTCGTGTTGCTCAATAAAAACAAGCGATAAGACCCTTGAAGCGACTTCAAGAGTTTGACAGAGGCCAGCGGAACGTCTAAGATCATAGCATTCCATGCTTTTACAACGCTGTTCGCTGAAATTCCAGCAGGCAAATTCTGAAGTAACTCGTTAATAAATCGCTGAGTTGAAAGTTTACCCGTTTCAAAATCGTTGAACAACGTGCTTTGTGCAGCCTGCGAAAACCGTTCCTCAAAATCCACCATACCAATTTCCTTAAACGCGTCAATGGTACGCTGATAATCGATGTTGATCAAGACACCTCCAAAATCAAAAATAATGGTGTCAATCTGCTTGTCTATCATGACACAAAGGAACAAAAAAAAGGCTTTGATAAAAATCAAAGCCCTTCCAACCAATATTGATGACCTATTTTTTAAGCATCAAATTAAGATCAAATTCGATCATCGGAGAAATTCCTTCGCCCTTATCGTCTTTTTGTAAACCTGGGATGTTCAATGATGTGAAATCCATTGAGAATTTCCCTTTGATTGAAGCGCCTTTGTCATCGGCAGTAATTTTTACTGGTACATCTTGCGTCAATTCAGAACCCAAAATCATCAAGGTAGTTGTCAACTTTCCATCAGCGTAAGCACCCAATTTCACTTGTACAGTTGGGAATTTTGGTGTGTTGAAAAACATATCTTGCGGGTGATCTTCGTCCACCATTGTTCCTTGAAGGTGACCAATTAGGTACCCTCCTTTTTCCTTGTCTGCATCAGTAGTTTGAAGCGATTTCATGTCAACCACAAATGAACCAGCTGTCAATGAATCACCTTCCATTGTGATTGATCCTTCTTGGAAGCTTACTGTTCCTGTGTGGAAATATTCTGGGCTCATTGAACCTTTCCAGCTCAAAGTAGATGTTGCCGCGTCCAATGAATACGTGATTGGCTCAGCCGCCACTTCTGTTTCTTCTGTTGTTGAACAAGATGCTGCAACCAATGCAATTGACGCAGCTACTAAAAATGGGAATTTTTTCATGTCTGTAAATTAAGTTTTGACAAATGTACACATTTTTAATTACCACGGTAAATAAATTCAATTTTTTTTTATTTCTACATTATTGAGCGGCTAAATCCGTATCTTCGACGAGATGAAATTGTACATTGACCCACAGCAATATATTGACACTTCCGAGCCGATCGACATTTCCTTGGCGCTTTCAGCATCGAGTAAAAACCCCCGTGCTTGGTATGTTGATCAACCAATCATGGAACCCGTTCGCACGGAGCATTACACGGGATCAATAAAAGAAGGCGGCTCAGTAAATTTTAGAAACATATTCTTCAATCCTCACGGTCATGGCACTCATACAGAATGTCTTGGACATATCACACGGGAAGTTCATTCAGTCAACAACGTCCTTACTCAGTTCTTCTTTCGAGCAAAGTTAGTTTCGGTTCTCCCAAAACGCGTAGTTCAAGAGAACAACGATATAGATTTCATCATATCGCCTGACCAGTTGGATTTAGAAAATTTCGAAGGGGAGGCCCTTATTGTCAGAAGTTTACCCAATGTAGGCGCGAAATTGCACAAGAATTATTCGAACACCAATCCACCATACTTTAACGTGGCCTGCGTACAGAAACTACATTCGCATGGAATTGACCATTTGTTGATTGATCTGCCTTCAGTGGATCGCGAAAGTGATGGCGGTGCGCTTGCCTTTCATCACGCATTTTGGGAAGTTCCAGCGAATCCAAATTTCAAACGAACGATCACAGAAATGATTTTCGTTGACAATTCAATTCTAGATGGTGAGTACGTTTTGGAACTTCAAATGGCACCTTTTCAAAACGATGCTTCGCCAAGTAGACCCGTTCTATATAGATTACAAAAAAAGAGCTGATTCACTGAATCAGCTCTTTAAAGTAGTAGTAATTAAATTCCGTAGTGTGGTTTCAACAACAACATCTTCCGAGGAAGAATAAACCTTAACTATGTCGAAATAAAAAAAATCAGGCATTTTCTTCGAGTCTGTGCAAGCACGTCTTCGAATAAATGGTGGAAATTAAGAACTGTTATACTCTTTAATCAAACTAGAAAATGAAACTGCCTCTCCAAGCAGCTAACCACCATTCGTATTTCAAAGATTTGAACTAGAAGAAAATAGCCTGACATCTCTCCTTATTTCTAAATCAAATATAATTCAAGTATTTGATCTAAATTTGACAGATGAATATTGGGAATGTTCGAGCGAACAAATGACTGTTAACAATGAATTTTTAAAAAGGAGAAAGCCAACTTTTTCAATATCTGATGAAGATTAAGATTAAAGGTTCTCCAATCGTTTAAAGAAAACATCTCGTTTTGCCGGTGACAATGGAACTTCTGAGCCATCCTTCATTACAACAGCACCGCCATTTTTCTTATCGTAGCGGTCCACAAAATTGATGTTAATCAAATGGGATTGTTGCACACGCAAAAAGTTATGTCCAGAAAGCAAAGTTTCATACTCTTTTAGGGTTTTTGATACCAAAATTTTCTTGTTGTCGCGAAGGAAAAAAGAGGTGTAATTTCGATCCGCTTCACATCGAATAATTTCATCCAAATCAACGACATGGACACTTTCTTGTGTTTTCAAGACCAACCTTCGCTTTTCACTTTTTTGGATGTTTGAGTTGAGTGCTTCGAATTGCGTATGATCACCAGCGTTTTCAACGACTTGAAGCGCTTTTTCCAAGGCAGTTCTCAACTCTGCCGCATCGACAGGTTTGAGCAAATAATCCAACGCACTGAACTTGATTGCCTTGATTGCAAATTCTTCATGAGCAGTAATGAAGATGACTTCAAAGTTCTTATTCTCGACTGAACGAATAACATCAAACCCAGTACCATCGGGCATTTGAATGTCCAAGAACACGATGTCTGGATGGTGCTTTTCAATAGCTTGTATGCCCGATTGAACATTTTCCCCTTCTGGAATTACCTCCACGTCCAGTCCAAACGATTCAATCATTTTCGCGATCAAAGAACGCGTTCTATTTTCATCATCAATGATCAGTACTTTTTTCATTGTCGTCAGTTTATTGGTGTCGATTCTACATTATACGGTAAGGCGATCAAAATTTGTGTACCACTCTGATCCTTGGTATTGTAGTCCTCTACTTGTAAGAACCCTTCTGTTCGATACTTCGAATTC
The DNA here is from genome assembly GCA_041303175.1 of Crocinitomicaceae bacterium. GTDB lineage: Bacteria > Bacteroidota > Bacteroidia > Flavobacteriales_D > Crocinitomicaceae > UBA4466. The sequence continues at coordinate 4,628 of JBFYPU010000239.1, forward strand.
AAATTATCTATACGTTCCCGCGTGATTTCCATCGCCATACTTTTATGTGCTGAACTTTTCTTGTTTAGCCGGGAAGATTTCCGACCTACGCCATTGTCCACAATCGTAATATTAAGCATTCCTTTTACCTTCGCAAAGCGAATTCGAATAAAGCCACCGTCTATTGTGTGCAATTGTCCATGCTCAATGGAATTTTCAATAAATGGCTGCGTAATCATTGGAGGAAGAATCGCATATTCATCAAGTAAGGACTCTTCTGCTTCGACGTAGAACTGAAAACGATCTTCGAACCGCAGTTTTTGGGTCTCCAAATATTTATTCAAGATTTCTATTTCTGTTCGAATTGGTATAAACTCTTTTGATGAATTCTCTAGAATTAGCCGCATAAGCCGCGAGAAGTTGACCAAAAACTTTGTGGAGTTCTCAATGTCGTTCTCATAAATATAACTTTGAATAACGGACATAGCGTTGAAGACGAAATGCGGATTCATTTGAGCACGTAAAAGTGTTTGGGACATCTCGGCTTCCTTTCGCTCCTGCTTAATTTTAGTCTGGTTCCAACGGTAAAAAATGATGACTCCAGCCAACGCAACAATGATGAAAAATGCAATAATAATGTATGTCTGAAGATTATTCTTGAGGTTGCTATTTTCCAATTGTGTTTGCGACAAATATCTCTCTTGACGTGCCCGTTCAATGGAATCCGTTTGCATCGTAATTAAGCGTTCGCGCTGTTCTGACCGATAGGACTCGCTTAGCTCGGCAATTTTTGTCGCCGCTTGAATTGTCGTGTTGCTGTCCAAATAATTCAAGTACAACTCCATATACATCAGCGACTTATCCTTGTCGTTTATAGCCTTATACACTTCAGCTATAACGCGATACGTTTTATAAATTTGGTTTTTCGCCCCAAATTTTTCACGGATTTCAATGGACCGATTCAAGTAATTGAGGGCATTCGAATATTTTTTTTGCTTTTGAAATACCGTTCCAACGTTGTGATAGACGCCTGCAATTTTTTCACGATTGTTAGTTGATTCATAGTAAACTAGCGCTTTATTGAAGTTGCCTACCGCCAAATCATACTTCTTCTCTTCTTTGAGAATTAAACCTAAAATATTGTGTGTTTCGCCCAAACCATTCAAATCTTTCACCCGAGTGAGGTATTTGATGGCTTCCTGAGCGTTTCGTGTGGCGTCGGCATATTGTCTCCTATTCAGTTGAACCTG
>JBFYPU010000240.1:0-15505 GCA_041303175.1 Crocinitomicaceae bacterium
TTGGCTTCAGTTACCAGTTCAAGCTTATTTTTTATTCTCGGATTGGTTCGTTTTTATTTCTTGGATGAATATTATTTGCTTCCAACGTCCGTTTTGTTGATCGAGTTTTTGGCTTCTTTCATGCTGCTCCTTGGACTACGGTTTTTTATCAAGTTAATTTACCTAGAATCCATAAAAAGCAAAGATATTCAGGATCGCGTTTTGATTTATGGTGCTGGAATATCAGGCTTGATGACCAAACGTACGATCGAAAAAAACGTCGACAGTACAGATAAACTGGTCGGGTTTGTGGACGATAATAAAAAAATGGCTGGCAATCGCCTCGAAGGATTGACAATTTTTCATACGGCCGATTTGGAAAAAATAATCCTCCAAGAAAAAATTACGCGACTGATCATTGCGATACAGGAACCGGACGAAAACAACCGAAAGCAACTTGTTGAAACGTGCTTGAGACACAACATAACCGTGCAAAAAGTGCCAAGTACGAAAAGTTGGATCAACGGCGAGTTCTCCACGAAACAAATAGCGAAAATCAAGATTTCGGACCTTTTGGGTAGAAAACCAATTCGATTGGGTGAAGAAAAAATCCAGGGTGAATTAAACGGTCAATTGATTTTGATTACAGGAGCTGCTGGTTCAATAGGTAGTGGACTGGTGCGACAGATTGCAGCGTATCGACCTGAAAAAATCATTTTGTTGGATCAGGCTGAGTCGCCACTCTACGATTTGCAAAACGAACTGATAGCTGATTTCCCTCAGCTTAATTTCGAAGTCGTGATTGGCGATATCCGAAGTTATGATCGGATGAAAAATTTGTTTGAAACCTTCAAGCCGCGATTTGTCTTTCATGCCGCAGCATACAAACATGTGCCATTGATGGAAAACAATCCCTCGGAAGCGGTACTCACGAATGTGCTTGGAACGAGAAACTTAGTGGATTTAGCCTTGGAAAATGAAGTGTTCAAATTCGTGATGATTTCTACAGATAAGGCTGTGAACCCAACAAATGTAATGGGTGCTTCCAAACGAATTGCAGAAATTTATGCTCAAGCCCAAAATGGTGAAAACCGCACAAAATTTATCACAACGCGCTTTGGAAATGTACTGGGATCGAACGGTTCTGTGATTCCGCTTTTTCAACGACAAATTGAAAATGGCGGGCCAATTACTGTAACCGATGAGCGGGTGACGCGTTTTTTTATGACAATTCCCGAAGCGTGTCAGCTCGTGCTTGAAGCAGGTGTTATGGGAGAGGGCGGTGAAATTTTTGTCTTCGATATGGGCGAATCCGTTAAGATTATTGATCTCGCGAAAAAAATGATCAAATTGAGCGGTCTTGAACTTGGAAAGGATATAGAAATTAAAGTGACAGGCTTACGTCCAGGCGAGAAGTTGTACGAAGAATTGTTGGCAAAAGAAGAAAATACGCTCCCAACACATCATCCGCAGATCTTGAAAGCGAAAATTCGCAAGGAGGGTGCTGATCAAATTCGTGAAGTAAACGAACTCATTGAGCTTTTTGGCTCGCAAAACAATATGGTGATAGTGCAAAAAATGAAGGACATTGTTCCCGAGTTTATAAGTAACAATTCCGATTTCGAACAATTAGATAAACATGATCGAACCATTTAAAGTACAGGTGCGCTTTGCCGATTTGGATGTCCTTGGGCATGTAAACAATAGTGTTTATTTGACTTATTTCGAAGCTGCAAGGGTTTATTATTTCAAGCATTTGCTGCAATCCGATTGGGATTGGCAAACCGATAGCGTTGTGTTGGTGAAAAATGAAGTGGAATATTTGCGACCGATTTTTTTGCACGATGTTCCAGAAATTGAAATTTCGACCGCGCATGTTGGAACCAAGAGTTTCACGTTTCACTACGATATACGCGTGAAGGGCGTCCAATGCTCAAAAGGGAGTTCGACACTCGTGGCATTTGATGCGAAAACAGGTTCCACAACGGAAATTAAACCTGAAATGCGCACGGTACTAGAACAATTGAAAAAGGAACAATAGTTGATTGATTTAACGAAACTGAAAAGAATGAAAAGTATACTGATCCTCACATTTACGGTTGTTAGCACCCTGTCGTTCGCACAAGGTGATTTGAACATCAAAAAAGATCGCAAATGCTATGAAAAATATGACAGTGAAGGAAAGTTGATTCCAAAAACTCAGCAGCGCTATGCGGAATGGGAATGTGGAAAATTAGCAGGTGTGGTCGATTGCAACGAGAAATTGGAGTACGATCAAGACGCTGATTTGGTGTATTCTGGCAATTATGGCAAACCGTTCACAGGGCAATGCGAAACCTGTCATGGAAACGGAACGCTTGAACGCAGAATCACTTTCGTGAATGGAAAACAAAACGGAATTGACACAAGTTTCTATGCATCTGGATGCTTCCAAGCGGTCCAAAGCACCATCCTTGGAGAACAAAATGGTCAATGGTTGTTGTATTATGACAGCACGTATCAATTGATGTGGGAAATGAATTATCAAGCCGGTGAAAAGCATGGAAAACATATTTTTTTCGAAAAAAATGGGGATACCACGAAGTGGGAAAACTATAACAATGGCGTTCTTCAGGGAGTGAAGCGCACGTATTATGCCGATTCGAAAATTAAGAAAGAAGTCACCTATGCGAATGGAATTTTCAATGGTTCATTCAAAGAATATAACGAAAAAGGAATTGTAACCTTAGAATTGATCTATAAAGAAGGCAAGAAGAATGAGGAAGCCAAATACTTCTACGACGACGGAACGCTGCTCAAAACAGAGAATTGGCTGATGGATTTGAAGAATGGTGAATTCAAAACATTTTACTATCAAGGAATTGTTCAGATCCAAGAGAATTACAAGAAAGGGATAGCCGTGGGTTGGTTTACAGAATTTTATCCTGATGGAAAAACCAAGCAAAAAATCCTTTACGACAAAAACGGGGTGCGCATCGAGGAACATCAATTCGACGAGCAAGGACGCGAAACCTATTCATTCGGAAAACCTGAACAAGGTGGAGCAGAGGACGATGAAATTCCAACCGCAGGAAAAAAGAAAAAGACCAAAAAGGAGAAAAAGAAAAAGGTGAAAAAACCGAAGAAGTCAAAAACAACGGAGGAGTAAGTTCGAGTTTCGAAGATGATTTTTGTTAGATAAGATCGTTGTAAAATCATTAAATCGAGACATTCTGAGGATTTTACGAATGAGTTAACCAATTGTTAATGATCGAGTAAAATATTCGGAATAACGATGAGATGGTGTTTTTACAACGATCTTTAAATGTATCCAGCGAACCAATACGCGATATAGCCGACGGTTTCTTTCAGCAATTTGTTCCAATGTGCGAAATTGTCCATGCTTGGAATAATGTACTGATCCCAATGAAAATCACCCGATTGATTGGTCAGTAAGTCTGTTGAGAAAGGCGTGCAGTGTACTCTTTCATGCTCAAAACAGGCCAGTGATCGCCGCATGTGCGTGCCTGAAGTGACCAATAAGTATGATTTGAGTTCAGGATGTTTCTTCAAAATTTTAGCACTTTCCAACGCGTTTTCATGCGTGTTTTTAGAGAGTTCTTCCGTTAAAATGTCATCTTCCGGAAATCCCCATTTCACCAAAACGGATTTCATTTGCTTTGCTTCGTGAAGTCCTCGATCCGTGATGTAGCCCGAATCACCAGAAATAAGGATCTTTTTGACTTTCCCCGTTTTGTACAAGGTGATCGCTTGAAAAATTCGATCCGCTTGGCGATGAATGGTTAGTTCTTCCAAATCGTTGTTGTAATCCGACATTCCACCCAAAACGATTGCGATGTCGTGGGGTTTAACGTCTGCGATCTTTGTCCCAGGGACTTCGAGCATCCCGCAAAACAAGGAAAAGATCACCGAATTTGAGAAGAATAAGAAAATCCCAAGCGCAGTCCAACGCATCCTTTTTTTCCATTTCTCTTGCTTGAAATAAAACGCCAAAACGATGGAAATTCCCAGCCAAACAATTGGACTGATCAGAAAGAGAAGTAATTTGGACAAGATGAAAAACATGTGATAAATTTAATGGAATACTTCGTGATGCTAAGGGAACAAGCGTTATTTTTGAACTTTAAATTTGAGATATGATGCAAACATTGGAGAGTTGGTTTGGGATCACTTCGGAAGAATTGTTCAGTTCACTAGCGTCGATAGGGTTTAAATTGTGTATCGCGATTGCAATTATCATTGGAGGTTTTTGGCTTTCAAAAATGGCTACCCGTGGACTCAAACGAATGCTCACGAAACGGGAAACTGACCAAGGTTTGGTGACATTCTTATCTAGTTTGGTGGGGATTATTCTCAAGATTTTAACGGTTGTAACGGCGATCACTCAGCTAGGTGTCGAAATGACATCCTTTGTAGCGCTCATTGGAGCCGCTGGTATCGCAATTGGAATGGCGTTTTCTGGAACCTTGTCAAATTTCGCTGGCGGTGTGATGATTCTGCTCTTCAAACCGTTCAGAGTAGGAGACTTTATTCGAACGGATAATGAAGAAGGTACCGTTTCAGAAATTTTGATTTTCAATACAATTCTTAAAACGAGTAGCAATAAAGTGGTCATTTTGGCGAATGGTCATGTTGCCAATCACACGGTGATCAATTACACAAAATCCGATAAGCGCCGTGTGGAATGGTCGTTTGGAATTGCATACGGAGATGATTTGGAAGTTGCCAAGAATTTATTAATCAAATTCGGAAATGAAGACAAGAAGATCTTGACGGAGCCCGAGCCGATCTTTGTTGCCTTGGGTGAATTGGGGGAGACTTCCTTGAAAATTACTGTTCGCGGTTGGGCGTACACCGATGATTATTGGGAAGTTTTCTACAGGATGAATGAACGCGTTTACACCGAATTTGGTCCAGCTGGATTGCGATTACCAGTCCCTGCCGAATTGGAATATCATACGGGAAAAACCATAAGCCAGTGAAGCACCTCATTCATCACCCTATCGTTCAAGCATATATCGCGAACAACCATTTTGGGGCGTTGCTCGATATGGAATTTCAAGTTGGAAATCCGGGTGAGATTCTCTACCACATGCTGGTGCAAGAAAAACACTTGGCAACACCGCGTGCCGCGCACGGTGGATCGGTGAGTGCGTTCATGGATGGCACAATGGGTGTATGCGCGCTCTCGGAGGTGATTATGGACAATCATGTCGTGTCAACCATTGAGATGAAAATTTCCTTTGTAAGTCCAGCAATGATCGGTAGAACCCTCATTGGCACAGCCAAAACCATTAAAAAGGGAAAGCGAATTATCTTCGTGGAAGGACAAATTCACGACGATTTAGGAAGCCTAATCGCCATGGCTTCTGGAACATTCAACGTCTATCCTGCGGAAAAAGCGGGGTTTTAGATCAGTTCTCAACAGACGAATCATGATTTATTTTGAATTATTGGATTTTCTGCACACACGTTTACCAAACGAAAATTCTATCTTTGTTTCATGGTTTTATTCCTAAACGATATTGGTACGGGTGAAGTACTCTTGATCCTTGTTTTCATTTTGATCTTTTTTGGATCGAAAAGTATTCCGAGTATCGCACGAACAGCTGGGAGAACCATCCGACAAATCCGTGATGCGTCAAATGACCTTCAATCGGAAATCAGAAAGTCTTCTCAAGATCTCAAAGGCGATCTCAACCTAACCGAACTCATTGACGACACTGCACGCGATATTCGGCAGCCACTCGATCAATATGCAGCTGATGTTGAGGATGTGTTAAAGCGAAAGCCTGTCAATTCGATGCCGCAAAATTCATTGGTGCAACCAAAGCCCGCTCAAGAGCCGGTTGAGCCTAGCGAGCCTGTTGCTGTAAAGCCAATAGTAGAAGCGCCAAAAGTGGATCCGATTGCTCCTCAAACACCAGCTACAGAGCCTCCAGCTGCGAGCTAATTCCCGTTGTTCTTCCATTCTTTTGATTTTATTTCAAAAAAAAGTGACGTTTCTTTGAACGAATGCTCAACCTTTGAGTAATACAGTGGAACAAACACGAACAAGGCGCCACGTTCTTCTAACTTTTATGAAATGAAACGAATAGGATTAATTTTTTCGATCACAATGCTTTCAATAGCACCAATGTCTGCACAAGAACTTCAACCCGTTTACAGCATTACGCAAGAACTTCGGGAAGAAAGTTGGTACAAAACGCAACAATCACTTTGGGCAGCTGAAACAGTCAAGAATAAACTCAACGGCGAGGCTTGGTACAACTATTACAATGCGACGCGAGCACTCAAAAATATCGCAGAAGACACCGTAGTTTCGGGCAAATACAAAAGCGAATGCACCCGAATTGCTCAAGAAGCCTATGCAGCGGCACCGAATAGTTTTGAAGCGAATCACTTGATGTGGCGCGATGTTGGAAACGATGAAACGCAACGATCGTATTTGCTCAAAGCACACGAAATTGCACCCGACGACTCACGGGCATTCGATGATTTAATGATCTACTATGAAATTCAGCGGGATAAAGCCAATTTCAATCGAATGTGCCTTAAAATGTACGAGAATGCTGAACTTCCGGCGTCTTTGATGAATTGGGGATACAATGTTCTTGCTGAGCTCGATGAAAATGCAATCGTCTTTGTGCATGGAGATAACGACACCTACGCGCTTTGGCTGACACAATCCGTGAAGGAATTTCGATCTGATGTGGTGATAGTGAACACTTCGCTTATACAAATGAAAGAGTACCGTGAGCGATTATTTAAGGAGATGAAGATGCCAGCGTTCAAAGGTTCTGATGAGGAAATCGTGCCCTTCATTTTTGCAAACAAAGGGATTCGTCCCATACATGTGTCTTCGTCAGGTATTGAAGATGAGAAATTTTCAACAGAAATGGAGCATTTGTATCTCGTTGGCCTTACATATAAATACAGTAAGGAAGATGTTGACAACGTAAGTGTGATCCGCAGAAATTACGAGAAACGATACCTTCTGGATTACCTGACAGAACAGTTTGTGGTGCACAGAGGCGATCAAGTTGCAGCCAATTTCGATGCCCTTTATTTGCCATCAATGATCAAACTATATTGGCACTATCAAATGAGCGAAGAGAAGGAATCAGCGGATCAATTGCTGACGTTGATCAATGCGATTGCAAAGCGAACAGGTAGCGAGGATCAAGTGAAAGAACTTATTTCGACAAAAAAGTGACGCTTTTCGGAAAAGACATACAGTCGTTTTCGGATGAAGAATTGATGCAACAGCTTTCAACGCGCAAGAAAAATGCAGCATTAACGGAACTTCACGCCAGGTATGCCAAGCGCATACTTGGTTTTTTCATTCGTATGTTTCAAGGAGATGTTCAAAAAGCACAAGATTTCACGCAGGATTTATTCCTCAGAATTTTGGAACGCCACGCTCAATTCGACCCGACGAAGCGATTCTACACGTGGATGTATGTAATTGCGGTAAACATGTGCAAAACTGAATTTCGAAAACCCAATACCGACGAGTTTTCGGATGACCACAAAACGATTTCTGCAGTAAATTGGGACGATATTTCACTCGATAAGAAAGTGTTTCACGCTGCTTTGAGGCGCGCAATTGAAGAGCTAGAAGATCACCACCAACTCACATTTGTGCTCCGATTTATGCAGGAATTATCAGTCAAAGAAATTGCCGCAATAACGGAAGTGAGTGAAGGGACGGTGAAATCGAGACTCCACCACGCAACGAAAAAAGTGACCGCAAAATTGATGGTTTTCAACCCAAATGAAGATCAAAACATATTCAAAATTGTATAAGATGAACGAGATGGAAACACAGGGAAAATGGCTTGAGTTGATTGAAACTACTCCATACGGGCAGCTCACAGCAGCTGAAGTTCAATTTGTGGAAGCCAACGGAGGCGAATCTAAATTTCGCTTGGATCAACGCGCTATCAACAGTGCAAAAGATGTCTATTTCATTCCCGAACCGAGAAACTTGGAATTGAACGAGAAGAAAGGAATTGTCGTGCCTCTCTATCAAATGGTATTGGCAGTCGCTGCGGCTGTGGTAATTTCATTTTTTGTGTTTCGCATGAATGATACGGTGATTGTGAAAGTCAATCAACCCATCGCTAGCGCAGATACGGTTTATATCGAGAAGGCAAAGGTTGATACCGTCATCCAATCTGAAACTCAAGTCGTCACGGAGTATATCAAAATTCCAGAAGAATGTCCAACGCCGACTGCATTTGCAACTCATTCAACTGTCGTGAAAAGTCAACCCAACTTCAATCCTGATTTTAGCGTGCTTACACTTTCAAACAGCGGACGACCAGCGTCAAAGGATGAAACATTCAACCTCGTCGAAAATTGGACGATGCCTGATTGATCTTTTGGAATTTGGAGAATCTTCTGTAATTTGGTAGAATGATACCTTCACACACAACGGATTCCATTGAAAATGGGCTCATTGAAATCAACCAGCTTTCCAAACGGAACGAGTATGATTTTTCCGAGCCGCATCGACACGATTATTACGAGCTGTTTTTTTTTCAGACAGGTGGGGGAGAGCACAACATTGACTTTGTTCCGTTCGAAATTCAACCAGCTTCGTTTCAATTGGTCGTTCCCGGTCAAGTGCATCAAATGAAGCGCGCGCCGGGTTCAGAAGGTTTCGTGCTACTTTTTTCAAACGAGGCAGTGGTCGGATCACCCATGGTCTTAGATTTTCTTTTGGATCACGCGTGCTACGCCGTAGAAGATAGAACACCTTGCTGTGAATTTTCATCCGAAGAGTTTATCATCATTGAACAGACCATCCTCGATATTTGGAAACATCACGCGACTATGAAAAATGCATTGATCCAGCACGCGCTCGCGGGGTTATGCATGCGAATGATGCTCAAAATGTCCAAAGCAGAAACGCTTTCCTCAACCTATGGGCGATTCAGACGCTTATTGCTTGCCAATTTCAAAGAAATGCGATCCGTTTCTGCCTATGCCGATCAACTGAATATGACGTCTAAAGCGCTGAATGATGCCGTTAAAAAGGAAAGTGGTAAAACAGCAAGCGATCAGATCTACAATCAAATCATACTTGAAGCCAAACGATTATTGCTCTTGGGTAGCTCTGTAAAAGAAGTGGCTTTTTCGCTTCAATTCGATGATCCAGCGCATTTTAGTAAGTTTTTTAAGAAAAATGTGGGGTGTGCACCGGCCGATTTCCGAAATGTACATCTCTAAGGGAAAATTGTACATGGTGCAATCGCTATTGGTGCCTTAGCTTTGTCTAAACATTTAATCTTTGAAGTATGAAAAAATTTAGCACAACATTCGCAGCCCTGATTCTCTCCTTTATTTCTCTTGGGCAAATTCCATCAACTTGGTATGAAATTTCATCTGGAACGATCAAAAAATTAAATGCAATTGATTTTCCAACCAGCCAAGTAGGCTATATCGCTGGTGAAGATTCTACCCTGCTCAAGTCGATTGACGGTGGGCAAACCTGGACCCAATTGCCATTGACAGGAATCCAATTCGCAGTGCAGGCTTACGCTTTTACTGATGTCGATTTTGTGGATGCCAACAATGGAATTGTAACCGCTGGATATAGTGGCGTCTTCCAAACAACGGATGGTGGACAAACATGGATGCAACTGATCGGACAAATTTCCAATATGTGTTTTCCATCTGCTCTTCACGCATTCTCGTCAACAGATTTTTTTATGGGTGGAGCCGGCTGCTTTCAAGGTGCGATTATTGATCGTTTTTCGAATGGTTCATGGTCAACTAGCACGCTCGCAACGGAATTTTGGGACAGTCAACAAGGTGTCCTTGAACTTAGTTTTGCAAATGCGAATGTAGGTTTGGCGGCTACGAACAGTAGCTATATTCTACGAACAACAGATGCTGGATTGAATTGGGATACCGTTTCAATTGCACCGTTGACACCTGGTTTTCTAAGCTCAGTTGTAATGGTGGACGAACTGCTATGTTACGCGGGTTATTCTGACAATGGCTTTGGCTTTGGGATTCTTAAATCAGTAGATGGAGGTATAACATGGGAAATGGATGGAAACTCGGGCACGTTCTACTACCCAGCTTTTCTTTCTGTTCACGCATCACCAACTGGTGACATCTACTCTGGAGCTATTTCATCCATATCATCAGGGGGATTGATCTTTGAAACGTCTGATGGGATAAATTGGTCAAACACGAATGTTGATCAACCCATTAATGCCTTCGCGTCTTCCGAGCAAGATATTACGTTTGGCGTTGGAGATAGTGGATTGATTATCGTCAATGTCCCCCTTTCGGAATTGAGTTTGGAGCAAAATGAGATAATGGAATTTCAGCTATTCCCGAATCCAGTGATCGATGAACTGACTGTCGTGAACTCTGAACATTCGGATATGGAACTCCAATTAATGGATAGTTTTGGGAAACGTATATTTTCGCGTACGATTCATCAAGGTGAAACAACAATCGAATGCTCAGAGTTGTCCACTGGGATCTATTTTATTCACTTGAATAATGAGAATCAAACAGGAATTCAACGTTTTGTAAAGCACTAAGATAGAATTCTTTAAGGTTTCAATTGCTGGATCGGTACATTCATCGGTTTTTTATGTCAATTCAACGTGAAAAGGTTACTAAATCATTAATAGCGCGGAAGTTGTTGAATTTCTACGTACCTTTGCACCAAATTTAAGAACATAGAATGACATTTGAGGAACTCGGGCTGAAGAGTGAGGTGTTGAAGTCGTTAGACGAAATGGGGTTTACAACACCTACTCCGATCCAGCAAGAAGCTATTCCTCACCTACTTGGTGAAGAAAGCGATTTTGTTGGCTTAGCTCAAACAGGAACGGGAAAAACAGCGGCTTTTGGTCTCCCGCTGATTAACAGGATTGATACTTCGATGAGGGTCCCCCAAGGACTTATCATCTGCCCGACGCGGGAATTGTGTCTCCAAATTGCAAAAGATCTAGAACAATTTGCCAAACACATGAAGGTGAATGTTGTTGCCGTTTACGGTGGAACTGACATTCGCACTCAAATGAAAGACATCAAGAGTGGCGCGAACATTATTGTCGCAACGCCCGGACGTCTGTGTGATTTGATCAACCGAAAAGCGATTGCGCTTGGAGAGGTTGAAACAGTCATACTTGATGAGGCAGATGAAATGTTGAACATGGGGTTCAAGGAGGATATTGATCTGATCTTGAAACAAACACCAGTTCACAAAAATGTATGGCTTTTCTCAGCTACGATGCCGAAAGAGGTAGCGGAAATTGCGAAAAATTATATGCAAAATCCATTGGAGGTTTCCATTGGACATAAGAACCAAACGAACGAAAACATTGACCACATCTATTTTATGGTCAAAGAACGCGATCGTTACCGCGCATTGAAACGTTTGATCGACTTCAATCCAAACATTTATGGGTTGGTGTTTTGCCGAACACGCCGTGAAACAGGTGAAGTTGCCGAAAAATTGGCAAAAGAAGGCTACAGCGCTGAACCCTTGCACGGAGATTTGTCGCAAGCACAACGCGATCGCGTAATGGATCGTTTCAGAACGAAATCCATTCAATTGCTTGTTGCAACGGACGTCGCTGCTCGTGGAATTGACGTAAGCGACATTACACACGTAATCAACTACAACCTTCCTGATGAAATCGAAAACTATACGCACCGAAGTGGTCGTACAGCTCGAGCAGGGAAAAAAGGAGAATCGTTGGTGCTTATTAATACGCGTGAATCGGGCAAAATTCGAATCATTGAGAAGAAAATCCGCACGACATTCGTTGAAGGAAGGATTCCAAGTGCACGCGAAATTTGTGAAATCCAATTGATGAAATTGATTGATAATGTCATCACCACAAAAGTGCGTGAAGGTGATATTGAGGAGTTTTTACCATTGATCATGCGCGAATTTGACGGTCTTTCGAAAGAAGAAATCGTGAAACAATTCGTCTCTGCTGAATTCAACCGTTTTATTGATTACTACGAAAGTGCAGGAGATTTGAATGCACGTGCTGAATCGGGTCGCGAAGACAAGTTTGGTCGCGGTGATCGTGGAGGTAGAAACGAACGAAGTGATCGAGGTGATCGTGGTGATCGACCAGATCGTGGCGATAGAGGCGGAGATCGTGGTGGCAAAGGTCGTGATCGAAATGATGCGAACAAAACGCGTTTCTTCGTGAATTTGGGTAGAAGAGATGGATTGAACCCTGGTGGATTGTTGCGTGTTGCTTGTGATAGCACCGGTCTACAATCATCGAGCTTCGGGCGAATTGATATTTTATCATCCTACTCTTTCTTTGAAGCTGACAATGAATTGGCAGAAAAAATCGTGAAGGCGGTAAACGGTGCAGATTTCGAAGGACATACCTTGAGTGTTGAAATTACCAAAGGTAAATCTGGTGGAGATGGAGACGGAGATCGCAGCGGTGGAAGTTCAAATCGACGTTCAACGCCGAGACCAGGAGCTCGCCCGAGTGGTGGAAATCGCCCAAGTGGTGGTGGAAATCGCCCAAGTGGATTCAGAAAATCATCCGACTCTCGCTCTAGTGGTGGGTCAGGAGGTGATAGAGATCGATCACACTCAAGAGACAAACGATAATCAATTAAAAAAATAATTTCACGTAAGTGAAAGCATACATTACACGTTTTTATGGAAATCAGAAACATCGCAATTATTGCTCACGTTGACCACGGTAAGACAACCTTGGTGGATAAAATGATTGAGGCTGGAAGTGTGTTGGACGAGAGAGATCGCCCGACAGGAGAATTGATCATGGACAACAATGACTTGGAACGCGAACGTGGAATTACCATCGTTTCGAAAAACGTTTCGGTTACGTACAAAGGAACAAAAATCAACATTATTGACACTCCAGGTCACGCCGATTTTGGTGGTGAGGTGGAACGCGTCTTGAACATGGCAGATGGTGTTTGTTTGTTGGTGGACGCCTTTGAAGGCCCAATGCCGCAAACACGATTTGTACTTGGGAAAGCTTTGTCAATGGGATTGAAAGCACTAGTGGTTGTCAACAAGGTTGATAAAGACAATTGTACGCCAGATGAGGTGCACGAAAAAGTATTTGATTTGATGTTCGAATTGGATGCAAATGAAGAACAATTGGAGTTTCCAACGATCTATGGTTCAGCTAAAAATAACTGGATGTCGACCGATTGGAGAAATCAAACCGATTCGATCGTTCCTTTGTTGGATCAAATTTTGGAATATTTCCCACCAATCGTGATCCCAGAAGGGAACACGCAAATGTTGATTACGTCGTTGGACTTTTCTTCCTTTGTAGGTCGAATTGCGATTGGACGTTTGACACGTGGTGAGATTAAACCAAATCAACAAATTGTATTATCTAAACGTGACGGATCTCAAGAAAAACATCGAATCAGAGAGGTGTTCGTTTTTGAAGGCACGAATCGCATCAAGGTAGATTCTGTTCAGCCAGGAGATATTTGTGCGATCACGGGAATTGAAGGATTTGAAATTGGCGATTCAATTTGCGATTTTGAAAATCCAGAGCCGATGGAAACAATCGATATCGACGAGCCAACAATGAGCATGATGTTTTCGATCAACGATTCACCGTTTTTTGGAAAAGAAGGGAAATTTGTCACTTCACGTCACATTTCTGAACGCTTGGATAAAGAGTTGGAGAAAAATTTGGCAATGCGCGTGCACAAAACAGATAAGGCTGATAAATGGATGGTTCACGGTCGTGGAGTCATGCACTTGTCGGTTTTGATTGAAACAATGCGTCGCGAAGGATACGAACTTCAAGTAGGTCAGCCACAAGTGTTGTACAAAGAAATCGATGGCAAAAAATGTGAACCTGTTGAAGAGTTGACAATCGATTTACCTGAGTCGCTCAGCGGAACGGCTGTAGAAGCGGTTTCAAAGCGAAAAGGGGAGATGAAAAACATGGAACCAAAAGGTGATCGAATGATCATTCAATTTGAAGTGCCTTCACGTGGTATCATTGGTTTGCGAAACTATTTGTTGACGGCAACAGCTGGTGAGGCAATCATGACACACCGTTTCATCGAATACCAACCGTTTAAAGGAGAAATTCCTGGACGATTGAATGGTTCGTTGATCTCAATGGAGCTTGGAACATCAATTCCGTTCTCGTTGAACAACTTACAAGAGCGAGGGAAATTCTTCATCTCACCGGGTGAGAGCATCTATGAAGGTCAAGTAATTGGTGAAAATAGCCGTGCGAATGACCTCGTTGTCAATGTAACGAAAACGAAAAAAATGTCAAACATGCGTTCTTCTGGAGCGGATGACAAAGTGAAATTGGCTCCGCCAAAACAATTCAGCTTGGAAGAGTGTTTGGAGTACATTCAAGGAGACGAGTACGTTGAGGTTACACCAGAAAGCTTAAGAATGCGTAAGATCCACTTGAAAGAGACGGATCGCAAACGTGTTGGAAAATAGGAATTACACATCGTGTAAATGAAACGGTAGCGGCGAAAGTTGTTACCGTTTTTTTGTTGCAGAAACGTGGCATGAGTGCTAAGAATCCAGTACCGAAGTAGTCAGCAGCGCCAGCTACCGCGTTAGCAGCCACGAAGTGAATCTAATACTCTAATACTCTAATAATCTAATAATCCATTACAACGGAACATCATCTTCGAACACCACCAAATCAAACCCAGTATTTGTCAATTCACATGCATCATGAATGGATTCAATATATGGCGCAACGTGAACGTCCTTATCCATCCAATGCGTGTAATAGACAATGGATTGTCCTTTCATAAATTTGAGTTGTTTGGCGATCGTTTTGCTCATTCGCGTCGTCTCGAAGGCTTTCATCAAGTGATCGTAATTCGGAATTAGGTCCGTAGGTGCGAGCAAGCCAAATTTTCCGGAAAGGATCATAAAATCTGCTTTGTCCTGCTTAGCGAGGGCGTGTACAAACGCAATTCGTTCACTCACGTAGCGATCAATTGCCTTGATTTCTTTCTCAATCGGATTCTTCTCCGCCGAGCAATAGGTGACATACATTTTTTTTGCCATGTCACGAAGATACAAATGGCTTTTCGATTTGAACCATTTTCTTTGAATGGTGTATCATACATTGGAATCAACTCCTCCAATATGAAAACAATCTTCCTATTTTTATGTGGAATGTTCGCCTTTTGCGCTTTTGGTCAAACGGATATTATCGAACTACGCAGTCGAAGTGTCTCACTCAAAAACTATACGCTAAAGCGCGTGAGTGATTCGGATCACGTGACATCCAATTTTGGTCGTGCGCCCGAGGTAACCGTGCAAAACGCCGTCCTCGATTCAGTAAAATGTTTACCCTCAAACAAAGTTGTGATGTACAAAAGTGAGTATTGTACGAGAATGCCACGCACACGTGAATTTCCAGTGAATGGCGCCGCCTCACCAAAGAGAATTCTTTCCAATCCGAGAATGGGAAATCGTTGGACTGCCGGAGCAGATACCGTTCAAAATCATCCCTTGTTTTCGCACCGACATTCA
>JBFYPU010000241.1:0-2865 GCA_041303175.1 Crocinitomicaceae bacterium
GCCCTCCTACATAGAAATCCAGTCGTTGTTGAAATTCGAGCGTGTTGGACCATACCTTGATCGTTTTATCGCGGCTTGCCGTGACAATTGTTTGTCCTTCGTTGAGCGCTTGAATGCCATATATCGCGAAATTATGGGCGGGAATTTCTAGTAAACACCGTTCCGTTTTCAATTCCCATAACTTCAAGAGCGCGTCCTTTCCACCCGAAATAAGCTGATCGGAAACTAGTGGATGAAACAAAAGGGCCGTTGCTCCATTTGTATGTGCAGCGATCGTGTGAATTTCATTGAAAAAATTGGTTTCAAACACGCGAATCGTGCCATCTTGACACGCGAGCGCAATGTTTTCACCGGATTCATTGACAGCAATCGAACGAATCTTTCCGCAGTCGAGGGGTAAATAAATGAGCAAGGATAAGGTTTCACTGCTCCAAACAGACAAGTTTCCATCGGCGTCAGCTACATAAAACTGTTGCTTGCGCGCATTGAACTGAGTAGAAAAAATGGCTTTGGTGTGCTGCGTAAAGAATTTAATTTCTTTCTTCTCTTCAAGATCAAATAGGTGAACATGTCCATTGGAAAGTCCAACAAGGAGAGTTCGATTCGACAATAAACAGACGGAATACACGGCTTGCTCAAATTGAATCGCGAACGCATCTTGAGTGCCAGTTTCACTATTCCAACGCGCAACATACTTGTCACCGCTGCCTGTGTAGATCAAATTTCCTTCAGATGTGCACGTGTATATCGCGCCAGCATGACCAGAGATTTCTTTCTCCTTTCTGAAAAACATGGAATTAATTCTCTTCCTCCTCTTCTACTTCAACCTCGTCGTCATTGACTTGTTTGAGGCGATCAGCATAAGCGGCTGGCATAAAATCGAAGAAGGTGTCACCACGCAGTCCAAGGCGTAATGTCTCCAATGGAATCACTTCATGGGGTGCAATATTCCCCAAATTAACGTTTGCACCGAATAATTTAACGAACCAAGCTTGTTGCGTTTTAATCGGAGCTTCCCATAAAATATCTTCGGGTTTCACCTTCGCGATAATTCGGTTGATCAACATGGTGTGCGCAGTTCCGTTTGGTCTAAACACACCAACAGTTCCTGATTCACGGCCTTCCGCAATCACTTTCCATGATCCAGCAGACAACTCTGTTGACATCATTTTGATCCATTTTGCTGGAGACACGATGATTCCAGAGTCTTTTGATCCCACTTCTGAAAGAACAGTACGCTCTTTTGCGAGACGGCTAATTAACTCACATTTCTCGTCGTGATTCAAAATAATTGAACCGTCCGATATTTCGCAGAGGTCTAATTTATATTTGTCAATGGTTCGTAAATAGTCATCAAACTGTCCACGCGCGTGAAATGCTTCAAAAAGTGTACCCCCAAAATAAGGTCGAATCCCTGCCGACTTATACAAATCAACTTTATCCTGAAGATTTTTAGTGACGTAAGCCGTTCCAAATCCTAGTTTCGCAACATCGCAAAGGTGAGCTGAACTCTCGATAAAATTCTCTACCTCTCTAAGGCTAAGCCCTTTATCCATCATCATTGTAATCCCACTATTTCTCGGTTTCACCGAGCGTTCTGGGATATAGGTCAATTCAAAATTTTTCATCCTTGTAGTTAATCTGCCAAAAGTACAAATTCTGGAACGTTTTTCAACGCTGGATTGATTTCAAATAACTCTAGCGCATGTTCACGATCGAGTTCAATGCATTGCTTGAACAATTCCAAGGCCCCCTTCTTTTCTCCGAGCTTCCACCATAGATCAATTTTCAGCAATGGGATGTAGTCATTATCAGGTCGTGTTTGCTCAAACGCATCCAAAAATTCCTTCGCTTCTTTTAATGACTTTGTCACAACCAATAGGTTGACATAATTCATCAAGCATTCATCATCTGATGGATCCAATCCGAGCGCTACCTGGTAGCAGTCGTCGGCCAGCTCAAATTGCTCCAACTTCTCGTAGGCACCTGCAAGTACGTGAATAATACCTGAATTGTCCGGAGCGATCTCAGCGGCTTTTTGTAGTAAAACCAACCCTTCTTGTGTACGGCCTTCTAAGTCCTCAACAATACCCAATCCAAGCCATGCTTCAGGAAGCAAGGGGGCCAATTCTAAACTTCGCTTGTAGTAATGCTTAGCGAGGTCGTATTGTTCCAATTGCTCATAACCCTCACCGATGTAGCAATAGGCCATTGGATCGTCACCATCCAAGGCTATGGACGTTTCAAAACTTTCGATCGACTTTTGGTATTTATCGAGTGAAAGGTATGCGTTTCCTAAATTGAAATAAACGGGTCCAAAATCGTCGTTGATAACGATACAATAATCATACGCCCATATTGCCTTTTCAAAATCCTCTACTTTCAAAAATGCATTCCCAAGATTGTACCAGGCCGTAAATGAATAGGGATTTTCATCAATGAAACTGGAGTAACAATCGATGGATTTCTCATACTCCCCTAAATGATCGTAACAAAATGCAATTTCGTAGATCGCTCCTTCGTTGTGAGGATTAGCGGCAATCGCCTCTTTCAACACACTCAGAGCTTCCTTCCATTTGTTGATGTTTTCATATTCAACAGCCAAATCAAGGTAAATATCGTCCCGGTCTTCTGGCTCGGCATCATTCAGCGCCGCGCGAAAATACTTGATCGCATTGTTTGAATCCTTGAGTTGACTAAAAACGGATGCTTTTGTGAGCAACAACTCAAATGAAGGATATCCAGATCGTTCCAATTCAGTTAGCAACTGAATGGATTCTTTCAGTTTTCCTATCCCCGAAAAAGCTTGTGCTCGGCGCAGTTTAAACAAATTGTTGTATGAAAATTGCGTCAATGCTTCTTCAC
>JBFYPU010000242.1:0-9530 GCA_041303175.1 Crocinitomicaceae bacterium
AGAGGCGAGAAGAACGGGTAAATCACCAGATCAGGTGGCGTTCAGTCCTTCCTTCATGTACAACCAAATTAGTTTGGATCATTCCTCTTGTCAAGGTTCTTACATCAAATTGGCCATGGACAACATGTACAACCAAGGTGCGGTGCCATATAAGGATTTTGCGTACGATCAAAAAAGCTGCAATAAAACGCCAAGTAGTGAATTGAAGCGAAAAGCGAACGGGTATAAAATCAAAGGCTTTCAGCGCCTAACAGAAGATGGACAATCGAGTACCGCTGAAATGTTGGCGATCAAGCAAAACCTAGCGAAGGGTTCTCCCGTTGTAATCGGCATGATGGTCGGTGGATCATTTATGGAAAACATGATGGGCAAAGAATTCTGGTTTCCAACCCGTGCGGATGAATCTAAACGTGGCTTTGGCGGGCATGCGATGTGTGTAATTGGTTACGATGATTTTAAAGAAGGCGGAGCATTTCAGATCATGAACAGCTGGGGTGAAGATTGGGGAAAGAAGGGAATTTGTTGGATTCGCTATTCTGACTTCAAATTTTTCAATGTCGAATCGTATGGATTGTACCCAATGGGAGATGCAAATGCGAAGGTCGAAACCCGTTTTAAGGGCAGCTTCGGACTTGAGTTGAACGCTGGAATGAAAAATATTCCGCTAAAATTTGTGAGTGGGATGTATTTCGAAACAATTGGAAAATTGACAAGTAAAGACATGTTTAAGGTGGAATTTACCAACAACATTGAATGCTATACCTACATTTTTGGCGAGGAAACGGATGGCACAAGCTATGTACTTTTCCCGTACACACCCAAACATTCACCGTATTGCGGGATCACAGGGACACGGCTTTTTCCGCGTGATCACTCGATGCAGCCAGATGCAAAAGGGAAAAAGGATAAAATTGCAGTCTTGATCACAAAACAGCCGATCGATTACAATGCAGTAAACATGAAAATCGTGAGTGCACGTGGCACAACGTATGAAGAGAAAGTAGCAAACGCACTTGCGGGTCAATATGAAACAAGTGTGCGTTTCTTTGGAACAGGAATTATCAATTTCGATGCGACAGCCCAAAAGGATAAAGGGGTAGCTTTTGTAATTGGTGTCAACAAATAATATGAAGCAAAACATTACAATTTCCTTTGATCGGTTCGAACACTGGGAGGAATTGACAGTAAGTGACCAAATTTTAGTGAAAAAAGCATTTGAAGTGAGCAAAACGGCTTATGCGCCATACAGCAAATTTCATGTGGGCGCGTCACTTCGGCTCTCAAATGGGGAAATAATTACCGGAAGTAACCAAGAAAACATTGCCTATCCATCTGGATTGTGCGCCGAACGGGTTGCGCTGTTTTATACAGGTGCAAATTATCCGAACGAACAAATTGAAACCTTATGCGTTGTGGCCGAGGGCGATCTTCTGCCGATTGATAAAATTCTTTCGCCTTGTGGTGCCTGCCGCCAAGTAATGCTTGAAACAGAAGTGCGCCAGAAGAAGTCGTATCGTATTATCTTAGTAAGCCAAAATGGCGTGTCGATCGTTTTTGATTCCGCGGTAGATTTACTTCCTTTGGCATTTGGCATAACAGATTAATTCATTAATAAATAACCTCCCATGAAACTAACCTTCATTTTCTCGCTAATCGCTGCCGCATCACTCTTGTCGTGTAAGACCGTCGAACCAATTTCAATGGACGAAGTGGCAAGCGAAAACACGCCAAGTGCAATCACCCGTGGTTCGGTAGATCGAATGTTGTTCACTTCTGATCGACAAGATTCAATTAGTAGTTCAATTAGTTATGAATTCTATACGCAACCAAGTAAACCTGTTGAGGATACAGTTAATCACTTTGTACAACGATCTGTTTCAGGATTCTTGATGCTCGGTGAATACAACGAAGCTAGTACTGAGCTTTCTGAGAATTTCATTAAGGCCGCTCTCGATACACTAGAGATGATGTATTATGAAGAGATGAGCAACTATGAGGAAGATGAATATTTCGGTGGCATTTGGTCGGTGGAGATGTCCAATTCAATCGATGAAAGCAACAGTGAATATGTCCAATTGAGTTTGAATAGCTGGACATATACAGGTGGTGCGCATGGAAATGGATGGAGCGAAGATTTGTTGTTGGATCGCAAAACAGGACGTGTACTTTACCTATCGGATTTCTTTACGGATGTAGCCGCACTTACCAACCTTGCCGAACCAATTTTCAGAGGATCGCAAGGCTTGGAAATTGATGCGAGTCTCGAAGAAGCTGGTTATTGGTTTGAAGGCGGTGTTTTTCACTTAAATGAAAATTTCGCATTCACAAGCGAGTCGATCGAATTTTTCTACAATACGTATGAAATCGCACCCTACGCTGCTGGACCAATTTCTCTCAGCATTCCCTTGGATCAAATCAAACATTTATTGAAACGGAAAATTGATTAATTAACTGATAATAAGTTAATTATTTGATTTTGTAATTTATACAATAAGAGTTGTGGATATTTACTCCCGTCAAGGTCAGTTCTTTTAGCGGTTTTCCTAAGTCGATCCATGAGAATTTTATATATTTGCCTTTCGTTATTTAAAACAAACTCATGGCGGTGAAGGACAAAAAAGAACCTGCAAAATCGACAAAGAAATCAGCGGTTGCTGGTAAATCAAAATTTTCGAAGGAAACTTATATCAAATGGTACAAAGACATGCAGCTCATTCGCAAGTTTGAAGAGAAGGCAGGTCAGTTGTATATTCAACAGAAATTTGGTGGATTTTGTCACTTGTATATCGGCCAAGAAGCCATTGTTGCTGGCACAGCAAGTGGTTGCCAAAAAGGAGATAAACACATGACAGCGTACCGTGATCATGCGCATCCAATTGCGTTGGGAACAGATCCGCGCGTGCTCATGGCGGAATTATATGGACGATCAACAGGTTGTTCCAAAGGAAAGGGTGGATCAATGCACTTCTTCGATAAAAATGTGAATTTCATGGGAGGGCACGGTATTGTTGGGGCGCAAATCCCAATGGGTGCTGGAATTGCCTTTGCAGAAAAATACAACGGAACCGATAACGTCGTTTTTGTATCAATGGGTGATGGCGCTGTGCGTCAAGGTGCATTGCACGAAACATTTAACATGGCAATGGTATGGAAATTACCTGTCATATTTATCATTGAAAACAATGGTTACGCAATGGGAACCTCTGTTGAGCGTACGACAAATGTTGAAGACCTATCAAAAATTGGACTTTCCTACGATATGCCTTCAAAATCGGTAAACGGTATGTCACCAGAGGCCGTGCATGAGGCGATTGAAGAAGCAGCAGATCGCGGTAGAAGAGGAGATGGACCTACCTTGTTGGACATCCGAACCTATCGCTACAAAGGGCACTCAATGTCTGATCCACAAAAATATAGAACCAAAGAAGAAGTGGCTGAGTGGATGGAACAAGATCCAATCGAACACTGCAAAAAGGTCATTTTGGAAAATAAATGGCTCACGGAGAAAGGAATTGATGAAATTGATGAATGGGTGAAAAAAGAGGTTACGGAATCTGTGGAATTTGCCGAAAATTCGCCTTATCCTGAAGCAAAGGAGTTGTATGATGACATCTATGTCGAGGAGAATTATCCGTTTATTAAAGAATATTAGAACAGTATAAGATTTTAGATAGTATGGCTGAAGTAATTTATATGCCGAAGTTGAGCGATACCATGACAGAAGGTGTCGTTGCGGAGTGGAACAAAAAAGTTGGAGACGATGTATCAGAAGGCGAACTTCTAGCTGAAATTGAAACCGATAAGGCAACCATGGAATTTGAATCGTTCTATGATGGTGTTTTGCTGCACATCGGTGTGGAAAAAGGGCAGGCGGTTCCGGTAAATACATTGCTCGCAATTATTGGAAAAAAAGGCGAAGACGTCAGCAAATTGATCGCTGACGCCGGAACGGCCAGAGTTGAACCAAAAGAGGAGCCGAAAGCTGAACCTGTGAAGGAAATAGCTACTCCTGCACCAACGCCTGTTTCAACCCCAAACCCAACCCCAGCTCCTGTGGCTGTAACGCCTGCAGCCGCACCAGCTGTTACTTCTGATGCTAATGGCCGCTTGTTTGCTTCTCCTTTGGCGAAAAAAATGGCGTCCGAGCAAGGTATTGATCTCGGGAATGTTGTTGGAACTGGTGAATCTGGACGAATCGTGAAACGCGATATAGAGCACTATGTGCCTTATGTTCATGCTGCAGGCACCACTAAAAAAGCATTTGTGGGAGTCGAGACATTCACCGATGAACCGATCTCACAAATGAGAAAGGTGATCGCGAAGCGCTTGGCGGAAAGCAAATTTACAGCACCTCATTTCTACCTTACGATCGCCATGGATATGGATCGTGCAATTGATATGCGCACGTCTATCAATGAGTTTGGTGGAGTTAAAATTTCCTTTAACGATATGGTGATCAAAGCGTGTGCACTTGCACTTCGTGAGCATCCTGCGGTGAACAGTTCTTGGTTGGGAGATGTAATTCGTAGAAATCAACATGTGCACATTGGCGTTGCCGTTGCTGTGGACGAAGGCCTTCTTGTACCTGTAATTCGTTTTGCAGACGGAAAATCGATGCCGGAAATTGGAGCAGAAGTGCGCGATTTAGCTGGTAAAGCGAAATCAAAAAAACTACAACCATCAGAATGGGAAGGGAATACGTTTACCATTTCTAATCTTGGTATGTTTGGAATTGATGAGTTTACAGCCATTGTCAATCCACCTGATAGTTGTATATTGGCCGTCGGCGGAATTAGTCAAGTGCCTGTTGTGAAGAATGGACAAGTGGTTCCTGGGAATGTTATGAAAGTAACCTTATCATGTGATCACCGAGTTGTTGATGGAGCTACAGGTGCGGCTTTCTTGAATACGTTTAAATCGTACATGGAAAACCCAGTGACGCTACTACTTTAGTAACTAATTAACTACATAATATGCGATTGTCTCAAACGTTGGCCGTTTGGACGTTGACCCTGCTAACAGTGCTTTTGCCTGACGGACTATCCGCTCAGGCTACGATCAACGTTCGTGTTATTTCAGTCCAAGTACTCAACAATGTAGATTGTGATGGATTTCTCTCAGGCGATAGCGATTTCGTATGGGAATTTATCGCGACGGACAATACCATTGGCAACTCCAACAATAATCCCGTGCTTTTTGGCGTTCTAGGTGATTTCAATTACGCCTATCAAAATGGAAACAATGGGCCGT
Source organism: Crocinitomicaceae bacterium (assembly GCA_041303175.1). Taxonomy (GTDB): domain Bacteria; phylum Bacteroidota; class Bacteroidia; order Flavobacteriales_D; family Crocinitomicaceae; genus UBA4466. The sequence goes on from JBFYPU010000242.1 coordinate 5,251, forward strand.
ATACGATGACTGCACCAGGTGGTGGATTTTCTCCTAGCAATGGGTTGTATTTTTCACACGATTACGTCTGCCCAACGGATGTTCCATCCAACATAGTGATCAACTGGAGAGCCTATGATAACGATGATATCTTTAATTATTCATTGGTATTTGGTTCCGATGGCGAAACGGCTCCTCAAACGGTGAACATGGCAGTTCCTCTTGTTGGAACGGTCAATCAAACATTCTTTGCTTCAAGCACAGATGGGGGCTGTCCACAAAATTATGCAGTGACATTTCAGGTGGAAACAATTCCGTTGGTTTTGAACTATTTGGAAGATAACATTTGTGATGCTTGGCAAGTAAGCATGAACACCACCTACAATTTAGCGTGGTGTCCATCCGCAACTTTGGAGGTTAATGAACCGCATACGGGTGACGTTACTGCGAATGGTTCCGTTTGGGTGAAATTTATCGCACCTGCAAGTGGTGAAGTGGAAATCACAACAGATTTGGCAGGAACGGAGTTTGGAACGTATTTCCAAGTGTATCATGCCGCGGATGGGATCGACTGTTCTTCAGGTCTACAACCCATCACATCAGTTGTGATCAAAAATAAATTTGATTACCTTTCACACCACGAATTTTCTGATGGAACCGATTTCTTAGGTATTGACCCAGAAGCAGAAATTACCTTGGATGCGTGTGATCCAGTCAGTCCATTTTCGTATCAAAAAGTACATGCAGGTGAGGCGTATTACGTTCAGCTTTCTGCTGATGCTGGTGGTGAACGTGGTTATTATCAATTGCGCATTAACGACTTAGGTGGAGCTAGTCCTCCGAATGCTGAAGATATTCCTTGTAATTCTCCACTCACACCGTTTGGAACAACGCCAATTAGTTCAGATGCTGGTTCTGGTGCTTCGATGAACTTGAGCTTTGGATGTGCATACGACGGTGGAAATAATTTTGGTGAAACTGGACAGCCTCACACTTCTTCAAATCCAAATCAATATCATGCATACGATTACAATCATCCTGCTGCTGGAAATGGTACAATGAATGAATCAGCGTGGTTGAACATCGTTGCACCAAATAGTGGTCGAATTGTCTTTGAAACGGATTATCAAAGTTCAATTTATTCAGAAGATGCCGCGCTTTTTGGTTACGATAAACGTTTTGCACCGGGAATTCCATCTGATTTCAGTTGTGCCAACCTAGAAAACATCGCTGCACAAGAAGGTGGATTGAATGGTTTGTTGGGTGGAGCAACCGAAAGTGCACTGATTATGGAACAATGCTTGGAGCCAGGTTACACGTATTATGGAATGGTCGATCCTGCAAACAACCTTACGCTTTTGAACGCGCAGGACATAGATACATGGGTTTACGATCCGAGCGTCGATGATCCAATCAATAACCCTCCAGGAAACGATATTCTTTGTTTAACCATGTTGGATCCGCTCTACGAAGTTCCAGTGACACCAGCTGGGGTAACACCAACCTTCAATGCTGTAGCGGGTTCAAACGTTCGTGGATGTCGTGAATATTTGGCGGGAGAACCTGCAATTCGTCCATTGCCAGCCGATCGTGCTGACCAAACTGTTTGGCATTTTTTCACAGTACCTCCCTCTGGAGCAATTGAAATGAACATTCGTGCCTACATTGGAATGGATACTTTGCGTTATGCGATGTACAATTTATTGAATGGAACCGATTGCTATGGTGGTTTGAATCCTGCGACGTTTACACTTGATGGCACACAACTTACGCCAATTGTTACGCCGATCTTAGAAGGATCAGCTGGTTTTGGTGGAACGCAAGAGTCGGTTTGCTGTATGCTTCCAGGTTCTGTGGTCGCAATTCAGTTGGATGGCGGATCTCCCGGAGATGAAGGACAATACATCATTGAATACATCAACGAAGTTGAAAGCTATTCTGGCGATACCTATGTTGAGCTCGCGAATTCAACCATTATTGATTTAACGTCTACAGATACGGCTTTTGTTTGTTTCGGAGATGACCTCACTCCAGGGAATTTATTGGATGGAAATGGTGACCCAACATTGGATATTCCTTCTTGCTTGACACCTGGTTTTGTGATGCACAGTTCACCCGTTTTACCGAATCCTGTTTCTGGATCTGGTTTTGGGTACATCGATACAGTACAAGGTTTGACGGGAGTTTTTACAAATAACTCAAACGGGTCAGGATCAATGGGGAATCCATTGTTTAACACAGTGTACTATGTTTCTTCCATGGCCGACGATCCTGCTGCATGGGGTGATTTCTTGTGCTCGACTTCAACGGTGGACAATCTTGTACAAGTCGTTTATTTGACGCCTGTTGTTCCGGTTTCTAGTTACGACAATGCCTTATGTGAAATTACCTTCACGGCAACTGGTGGAATGAGTGCATTCAACGGCTCAGGATTTTCCTACACCATTCAAGATCCAACTTCGACAATCGTTCAATCGGGAACGTTTGCGGCAGGTGTAAATGTGGTGTATGCCGTTCCTTCTGCTGCGATCTACACGATTAATGTGACAGATGGAAGTTGCCCATATTCGTTTACAGTGGATGCTTCGGCGTGCGGAAATCCATGTATCGTCAGTCCGAATATCAATTACGTGAATACAGGAATTTGTCTTGGTCAATCCATTTTCTTGGCGGGGGCAAATCAAACCACCGCTGGAACATACACGGATGTATTCACAGCGGCAAATGGATGTGACAGCACCATTTATACAACGGTTACGATCTTAGATCCTGTTTTGGTTTCAAACGCGGTGACTATTTGTACAGGAACAAGCTATACGGTTGGTTCAAATACTTATTCGGTTGCAGGACAGTATGTTGATGTCTTTGTAGCGGCGAATGGCTGCGACAGCATTGTAACAACGAATCTCTTCGTGGAATCTCAGATTTTAACGAATTTAACACCTGTTATTTGCACAGGAACCACCTACTTGTTCGATGGAAACAACTTGAGCGTTTCAGGTACGTATGTCGACACGCTCGTTGCCGCTGGAGGATGTGATTCAATTGTCACGGTATATTTAACCGTCGTTCCATTGATCACGAATTCAATTTCAGAAACAATTTGTGAAGGAACTTCAACCACATTCGGCTCACAGACCTTATCTGCTTCTGGAACGTATACAGAACTATTTACAACGGGAACGGGATGTGATTCATTGGTGACCATGTACTTGTTCGTAACCCCAACCATTGTAAACTCCATTTCTGCGGTAATTTGTCAAGGACAATCCTACACACTTGGAGCGCAAACACTCACTGCAACTGGTAATTATTCAGAAATGTTTACGACCCCAACAGGTTGCGACTCACTAGTTCAGTTGTTTTTAACGGTGTCAGACGCACTGGAAAGCACCATTGCTGATTCCATTTGTATCGGTGAAACATACGTACACGGAACGCAAAGTCTCACGGTTTCTGGAATCTACACAGAAAACTTCCCGAACGCTCAAGGTTGTGATTCATTGGTAACACTCGAATTAGAAGTTCTTGATTGTGAGGCATTGTTGCAAATAAGTAACATTTGTACGCCAAACGATGATGGTAGCAACGATACATGGAGAGTAAGTGATCTCAATCAAATTGTGGGTTGTAACGTTAAAATCTTCAATAGGTGGGGCGAGCTCATGTACGAAACCGATGATTATCAAAATGATTGGGCGGGTACAAAAGACGGCGAAATTTTACCAGATGGAGCTTATTATTATGCGATTGGCTGCGAAGAAAATCGTGAATATCAAGGTACAATTAACTTAATGCGATTTAAAAAATAAGAGCCATGAAAGGAATCAATAAATACATCGCACTAGGAGTTGTTTGTTTGATTGGATCAGTTGCATTTGCGCAGCAAACGCGTCAAACGAATTTATACAACTACAATAAATTTTCGCTGAATCCTGCGTATGCAGGTGCAAGTGGTTGCACAGAATTGAATTTCTCCCATGTGAATCAATGGGTGAAAGTGGATGGTGCGCCGGTGACCAGTTTTTTCAACGCGAATACGCGTGTCGGAAAACATTGGGGTATAGGCGCTGATGTCCTTATCGACAAATTGGGCTTGTTTCAGCAAGTCTCAGCCTCAGGCGCAGTGTCGTATGGATTCACCATTGCGCGTGATCACCATGTTCGATTGGGAATGAGCGGAGGCTATTTTCAAATGAGGATTGATCCAACTTCTGCAATTGCATTTGATGCTGGTGATCAAATTGTGGATGGAGGTGTACAAACCGCTAGTTCCGTGACAACTTCCGCTGGAATTTTAT
>JBFYPU010000243.1:0-12526 GCA_041303175.1 Crocinitomicaceae bacterium
CGGGATACCTTAATCGTCGTTACAACCAATCCTGGAGGACATTCCGAAAAATTAGGCTTGTTGCCTGGAGACAAAATCGTGAAAATAGCCAACGAAAACATTGCTGGAATTGGCTTGAAAAATGCGGAAGTTCGAAACCGATTGATGGGCGATCGTGGCACAAAAGTGACGGTGGCTGTTCAACGAAAAAAGACCGTTAAACCGATCGACTATGTGATTACGCGCGACATTATCCCTGTGAACTCTGTGGATGCTTCTTATATGTTGTCGCCAGAAACAGGCTATATAAAATTGAATTCATTTTCGCGCTCTTCTCACACGGAAGTAAAAGAAGCGATCAAAAAAATGAAGGAACAAGGCATGAAAAATTTGGTCTTTGATCTTCAAGGAAACGGCGGTGGTTTACTTTACGGAGCGAAGGACTTGGCAGATGAATTCCTTTCGAGTAATAAACTCATTGTATACTCCGAAGGACGTGCGCAACCGCGAACGGATTTGAATGCAGAGATAAAAGGATTGTGGGAAGAAGGACGCCTGGTTCTTTTAACGAACGAAAATTCTGCTTCAGCCAGTGAAATCTTGGCTGGAGCAATTCAAGATTGGGATCGAGGATTGATCGTTGGTCGACGTTCCTATGGAAAGGGATTGGTTCAGCGCCCAATCGATTTAACGGATGGATCACAAATTCGCTTGACAATCGCACGCTACTACACACCAAGCGGACGCTCCGTCCAAAAGTCTTATGAAGACCTTGATGATTACCGCAATGATTTAGTGAACCGTTATGACAGAGGTGAATTTTCCAGTAAAGATTCTATCTCCCTACCCGATTCATTGAAACATTACACACTTTTGAACAAACGAGTAATATATGGCGGCGGCGGAATTATGCCAGACGTTTTCGTGCCACTTGACACTACGGAAACATCAGATTTCTTCTCTGAATTGGTTCGTTCGGGTTCATTCAATAGTTATTCGTTGACGTATGTCGATGAAAACCGCGAATCCATTTTAGCGAAGTACCCTACCTTTGATTCCTATAAAGAATCCTTCAAAGTAGATGAAAAATTCATGAAAGAATTCTTGGATTTCGCTCAAAAGGAATCCGAAGAGCTTAGCATTGATGAAGAAGAATTGAAGATCAGCGAATCATTGATCAAACTTCGCATGAAAGCAATGATTGCTCAGGACCTTTGGGGAGATACCGAGTTTTATCAAATCTACAATTCCTCCAATGAAATTTTGATTCAAGCATTGGAATTAATTGAATCTGATGATTTTGAATCGTACTTAATTGGGCAAAATTAATTGTTCGAATTTGTTAATTTTGAGGATCTATTGCCATTGAATTATGAAAAAAAGAATTGTTTCCGTTTTGATTTTTACAGCATTGTTAGCTGCTTGTAGTGAATCCCAAGATAAAGTAACACGTGTAGAAGGTGAAGTACAATCTACGGTTGCTGAATCCTCCAAAGGCGTTGCTGAATTGGAAAAGGAATTGGCTGATTTCGACAAAGAGGAAGAGTTGATAGCCAAGGAATTGGAAGGAGAAGTGACAACGTTGAAATTCGATAAACTTACGCATGACTTTGGAAATGTGAAGCGTGAAGTAGAAAACACCACTTCATTTCGGGTGACAAATACGGGAAAACAGCCGTTGATCATCAGTGATGTTTCTGCTAGTTGCGGTTGTACAACTCCTAAAAAGCCAGAAAAACCGATCGCCCCTGGTAAATCGGACATCATCGAAGTGACCTTTAAATCGAAACCCGAGCAATTGAATGAAATCAAGAAATCGGTTACAGTTACAGCGAATACGAAGGAAAAAATGCACGTCCTTGAGATTCGAGCATTTGTAAAGTAGGACCGTTCGCAATTCTGCTGAAACTATCTAATTCGTGAATCTGTCCTCAATTTAGGGAAACCTCTGTAATATGCACGTTTAGCACTGACAATCAAGGTATTAACAGTCAATTACACGTCAAATCGTGTCAATTAATTTTATCGTTGTTGCGCTTGAAAAAGTATTAAGATTGTCTCTTCGCACCTGTCAAACGAACTGCTTAGTTCAAGATCATCGGAACATTGAAGATACACGGCGCAAAAGTTTTCTTAGGTAATCGTTTAGTTTTGGTTCAATTCTAAACACAATCATAGGTATTCCAAACACCATCGAGACGATAAACGACTTTACCGAGAGATTTATAAAGATATTGCCGCTGAACGCTGGGGTGATTTCACCACTGGCTACCGTAGCCAAAATCACTGCAATTATCGCGATCTGATTTAACTGAAAAGGATGAATCTTATAATGATAAAGTACAAAAGTTAATCGTAATAGATTATAGACAATCAAGGCCAACATCGTTGACAAAGCAGCGCCCGAAATTCCATAAATTGGAATAAAAAGATAGTTTAGAATTCCAACAAGAAAAACCATAACTAAGGTAAATATGATGTCAACTCGGTATTTTTTTGATGTATTTAGTATCATCGCATTGATCCCCGTATACATGTCAAAAAGCTTACCGAGCATCAAAAATAGAAACACCATTATCCCCTCTTGAAATTCGTCGGGTAGTAAGGAAAATAATTCTTCACGACTTGCCCAGACCACCGCAAAAAGATAACCTCCGATTATCAGACTCATCGTACTGACATCTTTGTATAAGCTCGACATTTCATCCATCCTTCTCTCCTTCCAGTAAACTGAAACAAAAGGAATAGAAACGCGGATCATCGAACGATAGGGCACCTGCAATGCTGATGTTAGATGCACCACTGTAGTATAAACCCCCGCACCTGAAAGACCGATCATTGAAGCGATCATAGCGACATCAAGTGTGGCAACTACCATCGCCCCGATGGCATTTGTGAAGCTAAATAATCCATACTTAATGAGTATATGCTTGAATCGCTTTGGAACTTGGATTTTTACTTTAAAACTTTTTATCTCACCTAATCGAAATAAATAGATCACTAATAGCAGGAGCGGTACAAAAAATGAGATGCAATGCCATACTAAAAACTGATCGAAAGAAATGTAATCGAAATACAGTGCGAAAAGCAATCCAGTGACTATTAATCGGAACAGAATCTCATATACAAACGCTGGAAGCACATTTTTATACAATCCACGTAGATAGTTTTCAAGTAAAAGGTAAAACACCGTTGCGATTCCAATTGGAATAACCCAATAATAATAGCTGATAAATTCACTTGAATTTGTTTCATAAAATGAAGCGACCAAGTCTTTAAAACCTATATACAAAGCAGCCGTTAGTATTGAACCAATCGCTGCAATTGAAATCACTAGCTTGAGAAAGCCATAGTTACTCCTCGCTTCATTTCTGAAGTATGGAAAAAACTTCCAGGAAGTGTTTACTGAACCTAAACTTGCAAATTGAGCAAAGAGAAAACCTACTGAAATTAATAAATTTATGAGTCCAATCTGATCTGTAGAGAGTATAAAAACAAACAGAACACCTCTATTCAAATACCCCAAAACCAATCCAAGGTAAGAGATAATCATAGTAAGAAAGGCATCTCTCTGGATAACTCCCATTTCAAGTTGTTTTATACAAATTTAATCGGAAAATCGACTTTCTAAGGACCTTTCTCCATAAACACCTCCAATTTCATAAAACTCGAAGTGAATTGATGTTCTTAAGAATACTAGTATCGAAGCACATCGCAACACCAAACAATCGCTCACATTTGATTAACAACTTTCAACCTCAGTTCGGTTAATAAAACAAATAGAAGCCTGAATAATTTACGGTCGATTTCTTCTTGATGTTTATTGACTCCAAGTTCGTATCTTTGTACCCTTCATTCAATAAACCGTTACTTTTCTATTATGCTCTCTGATGAAAAAATTAATGTATGCATTGTCGAGTTAGATTTTCATCATGATTCATTAGATAGCCTTTTAAAAATAATAGAAGATTCCAACTATACGATTCATGTTTTTACGACAAAAAAAAACATGGCCTTGTTGAAGGGAATTCAATACAATGAAGCGATCACTTTTCACCTACTTAATTCATTTTCTAAGTATCTGTTCTTGAGGAAAAATTCAGAATTTTTCGAGAAAAGTGACGTTATTTTTATCAATACCATTGCCTCTGATTTTGGCGCGTATTTGGCTCTAAAGCAACCATCTAAAATCATTCTAAGGATCCATAATATCAACAAACAATTCAACCCGAATCGCTCAGTTTTCTTCCCGAATTCGTTGCTTTATATTTGGAAATTCTCATCGTATTTTGTGCGACAAGTGGTGTTTAAGTTGTTTCCCATTTATAGAAGAATTATAAATAAACGCATTCAGCACTTCACCTTTTCAGATGATGGCTTGAAAGAATATGTTCTTAGCAAAAAGTATTTACCTGCTGAAAAAATAATTCCGTCGTTGCCATTTAAGGTATTCGCATCAACAACAAAACCAGCGGTATTTGAGGGTAAACTTTGCATCACGATAATTGGTGCAATTGACAAAAAGAGACGCGATTATTCGGCCGTAATAGATGCATTGAACGAAATTTATTTGGTTGACAAATTAGATATAAACGTAGAGCTAACCATACTCGGGAATTCTACTGGAGATTACGGCGAATTCGTCAAAAGTGAACTGGCGAAAATCGACCATCCTTCATTAACCTGTAAGTTTTATACTACACGTGTTCAAGAATCTGATTTTCTAGCAGTAATGAATGCTTCACACATCATCATCAGTCCAATTGCGGAAGAAGCCAAAGCTGAGATTTACCGTGAAATTTATGGGACAACAAAAACATCCGGTAGCATTTTGGATTTTATGAAATTTGGGATCGTCACCTTGACCCCTGCCTATTATTCACCTCCAAAGGAACTGGAAAGTTTTATCATCAAGTACTCGAACGGTGAGCATTTAGCTAAGGTACTCACTGAATTGTATGAAAATCCTGCTAAGTTGAATTTACTCAACGAACAGTCGAAAGACTTTGCATCAAAGAAATACTCGAAAATGGAAGTATTTTCGATATGTCATACTATATTTACTTCTATAAAGAACAGAGGGAATGCTTAAAAACATAAAATACGATATTTATCAAAATTTAGGTTTATACTTCCCTTCTTACTTCAAGAGAAGAGCTTTTTCCGGCCTTAAGGATTCATTGAAAAAGGACACCCTAACACTACCTCCTGAAAATGAACTACTTATTTTACAGTTGTTTGCCGATAATTCATCCGTTGTAATAGATGTGGGTGCAAATAATGGACTGTACTGTTATTATTTCCAAACTATCTTAGGTGTAAGTGAAATACATGCAATTGAACCCATACCAACCTTATATTCTAAATTGAATAAATGGTTCAAGAAAATTCACGTCTACCCTTTCGCTATAAGTGACAAAGTTTCTGAAGGCGTATTGAGAATTCCTTACATCAAATCAATTAGGTTTGAAACTCGAGCTAAACTCGATGCTCTCGAAGAGACGAATGAAACAAAGTTTAAGGAAATCAAGATTCAAACAAGTACACTCGATGATCTGTTTTTAGAGAAATTATCTACAGTCAACTTTATTAAAATCGATATTGAAGGACATGAATTGAACGCTGTTCTTGGAGGAACAAAGCTGATCAAAAAACATCTTCCAACCTTAATGATCGAGATTGAAGCCAGACATCATGGATCGAATCTAACCGCCCTTGTTCAGCAAATTGAACAGCTTGGTTATCAGTGTTGCTTTTTTGATCTCGGAGCCAAACAAATTTCTTTGTTCGAAGAATTCGATGCGCAGAAACATCAAAATACAGAAGCTACTGACGCGTACTATATTAACAACTTCCTTTTTCTGCCCCTAAATGCCTTCAATATTTCAGATTTAAACAATCAGATAAAGGCAATTCTTGATTAATTATGAAACGTTTTCTAATAAATTCTTTAAAATTCATTTTTGACAACCAACTCGGACAACGGTTCTTGCAAAAGGTCCACTTGTTGGTTTTATATCTTCAAAACTACGGATTAACCGGTGGAGATTTGAACCAAAGTGGTGAGCTAAGGGTAATTAAGCGATTGGGGAAACAATTAGACCTCAAAAAAAATCCTGTCGTTTTTGATGTTGGAGCGAATGTTGGAAAGTATATTTCATATTTAGATGAATGTATATCAGTTGAATATGAAGCGTATTGTTTTGAGCCCTCAAAAACTACTTTTGCACAGTTAACGGAAAACACATCCAAAATAAAGAACATCCACTTGATTAATAAGGGTTTAGGCGACAAAACAGAAACGTTGACCTTATACTCAAATGAGATTTCTAATACCCAATCTTCTATGCTAAAAAGAGATATGTCTCATTGGGAGGAGGATTACAATCTTGTAAACGAAGAAAAAGTTGAGATAACCACGCTGGATCTTTTTTGCCGTGAAAATCAAATCGACTTTATCGATTTCATGAAAGTTGACGTTGAGGGCTATGAAATGAAAATGTTTGAGGGAGCCAAGGATTTTCTTGAATCGAAAAAAATTGGAGCCATTCAATTTGAATTAGGCGTAGCCTCGGTAGACGGGAAATATTTCTTCAAAGATGTTTTTTATCTTTTGAATGAAAACTACAAAATATACAGAATTACATCTAGAAATTTATTCGAGATAAAGAAATACAACGAGCAAAACGAAGTGTTTTTGACAACAAACTATCTTGCTATTTTACGTTGATTTTTGTTTATCTCATTGAAATACCAATGCACAACTTTGATTACACGAATAGATTTTTTCCTCGTTCAGGTTGTCGCACTAATAATAAGTACTATTTAACGAACCGTTTTCGGCTAAGGTCTCTTTTGGTACAAATTTTCGGAACTACAGTAAAAAAAATCACTCACACAAAAGTTTAACCACTAAAAGAATGATTAATGCTTGAATTGCTTTATATCAAAACTCGCAATAACTTGAAACTATCCCAACTGTAGTATACATCTTCAAATGAAAATCCCCATTCTTAGAGTGTTAATCGAACAACTAGGGGACACTTAAGATCCGTAAAAATTCTATTCGTCTAGACTAAATCAATATTGCCTCAACTTGTAAGCTGAGTTCAATTACTTAAAACAATTACGAAAGAAACGTTTTAAATGCATCAAGCTTCCACTTTCACTTTCTTCTTTCTCCAATCCAAAAACAGCATTAATCCTAGTAAAATTACGATTAGAACCGATCCGATCATAGCATAATTCTCGGCTTTATGGAACTTCGGTAAATCGTACTTGAATTCAATTTTATGCTTCCCTCCTTTTACTTCCAAACCACGAAGCGCATAATTGACCTTAAGAATATCCTGTTCTTTTCCATCCACATACGCCTTCCAACCATCAGCATAATACATTTCTGAGAATACAATTAACTGATTCCCTTTGACGTCAGCGGAATAACTGATGCTGTTTGGCGCATATTTGGTCATCTTAACAATACCTTCTTGACTGAATTTCTTTGCGCTTAGTTTTTTCGCATCACTCGTCAACATAGTTACCTCTTTTGCCGGTTCGAAGCGATCCGTTAAGGTGATCGTCACAAGATTTCTGAACGATTTTGTACTGTCATTCTCCACAAGTTGGAGTGGCATCAACTCAGGAACTCCGTTTTCATCGATAACGAATGCGGCACTTTGCCCCACTTGTAGTCCGTTCGTCAACTTTACCACAAGTGTATCCATTGGCTGACGTGAGTCCGCATTTGAGTTGCGCGGAACATATTGCAATTTTTCACTACCAAAGACGGTTGCCGAGGTTGTTGCTTCGCCATTCACCAAAAATGTTCCATCTGCTGAATTAACCAATTTAAACTTCGCGCCCAATGAACGAATCTCATCATCGGAGTTTGCAAATACATTTACTTCTGAAACGAGCCATGCATTTCCAAGGGCAGATGCTCGCGGTGTGACTTTCCCTCCTTGCATCAAGTATTTGACATTCAGCATATCCAAGACTTTTTCGTTCATGGATTGGATGTGGAATTCTATCAAATTTTGAATGCTTCGTAGTTTTGCGCCGTGGTAACCGCCTAATGATTTGTGAAAGTAGGAAGCTCTTGAACTTCCAAAACCACCATCCAATTCAAAGACGCGGTAATTCGTATTGGCGTTCAACGCTGCAAATTTATAGGCGTCTTCAACGCGTGTTTGGTATTTACGTTCATACTCTAACTCTCTCGCTTTGTTCGATCCTTTTCTCGCTCCTACATCAACAATTCCTCTCAAGCGTGGATTTTGTGCGACTTCATTTTCGAGAATTTGATAATCTGCTGTAGTTGCAACCATCGGATATTGATTTTCTGGTGCAGGAGTCCAATGAACATATTTCCCGTCACGTATTTCCCTCGACCCAATGTAATTTGTATTCACAGGTATCAAATCCACAAGCATTAAAACTGCCAAACCACCCACAATAGCAAGTGATGGAATTGACGTGTAGAAAAACAATGCCATCAAACCAATTCCAAAAAATGCAATTACCAACGATCGTGTTGTAGAACTACTAAATACATCAGCCCTGAATTTCCGAATAGCATCATAACCCTTCATGCTATCCGCAACTTGGAGATCAACAAATTGTTTCACTTGGTCAGGATTGTTGACATCCACACCAAATTGTTCTTTCAATTGCTGCGGTGGCATTTGAGAAAGTTGCCCCATAATATTGTTCGCCACGGCTTCCTCATCATTCATCTCGATTTCAGCTTTCGAAGCATAGGTTGAATCAATTCCAACCACTTTTAAGCCGATCAAAAAGACGAAAAACACCCCTGAAACGATCAGGAATTTTTTTCCTTCAACTTTCATCGCTTCGCGTTCATCCCACAACTTTTGGAGCAACATGACGGCAATTACTGGGATTGTCAATTCGAGCAAAACAAGAATGATCGTCACAGTTCTGAAACTTGAGTATAGCGGCACGTTTTCAATAAAGAAGTCTGTTAAGCCCATAAAGTGTTTCCCCCAAGATAGCATCAACGCTAAAATAGATACTGCCAAATACACCCATTTGATTCGGTCTTTCAAGAAAACCATTCCTAGAAGTGCCAAAAACACAGTCAAAACACCCAAATAAACTGGTCCAGACGTAATTGCTTGTTCTCCCCAATAAAGTGGTCTGTTCAAAATAAGGTTTTTTTCTTCAGGGCTATAATCCCCATCTTCAACCATATCAGCGAAATTCGTCTCTGCAATTGCCTGACTGTTATGTGAACCTTTGATGTATGGCGAAACAAAGGTGAACGATTCATCAATGCCATAACTCCAATTCGTAATATACTCTTTGTCTAAGCCCTCTGTTGCTTTCGTCTTGCCACCATCTGGAGCGATTGTTATATCATTCGCACCTCTGATCGTATGCTTCGCGTAATCATTCGTCATCGCGACACCACCGTAATTTATGAATAATGCGACCAAATAACCAGCGAAAACACCACCTGCAGCAAGTCCAAAGTTTTTAATTTTCTTGTTTCTAATAGCATCAATCCCAAAGTAAATGCCTAAACCAACTAAGAGAATGATCATGTAATACGTCACCTGGTAATGGTTTTGTGACAACTCAAATCCCATAAAGACAGATGAAAGAATGGCACCCCATTTCCAATTTCTCTGAAATGCATAAATAAATGCACCAAGAACAGCGGGTAGAAATGCGACGGCCATTGCTTTTGAATTGTGCCCAGCTTGAAGGATGACAATTTCATAACTTGCAAAAGCAAAGGCAATTGCACCGATAAAACCAATCAATGGTTTTAATCGCATGAACAGCGCGAAAATATAGAAACAGATTAAGTGCAATAAGAAGATTCCAACCGGAGATGGAAAAGTCGTTAAGAAACCTGTTTCGATTGTTTTGAATATATTACCACCATAAAGGATTGAAATTTGTGTAGCTGGCATCCCACCAAACATGGAATTCGTCCAAAGCGGCTCCTGCCCTGTTTCTTCACGATGGTGTACAATTTCATTCGACATTCCTTTGAATTGCTCAATGTCGTGCTGTTTGAGTCCATAATCATCGAACTGTGGCGCAAAATACATTCGTGCGATCACAAAAAACAGCGCTATCACTGCGAAATGCATCCAGTGTTTCGAGAAAAATGACTTTATTCCATTCATAGTATCATGTCTTTTAATGCAGCTAAAAATAATCAAAATGTCTTTCCTGACGCTTCGTTTTATTGATTAGTATTCTTGATCGTCAATTCATTAATCGGGAAATCCTGAATCTAATCCTTAATTTCAACGAAATCTACATCTTGGATATCGCCAGTTGTGCTTTTACCATTTCCAAGAACACTTGTTTTACCCAGATTTTTCGCTTTCATATCGCGTTCAGCTTGGAGTTTTTGTGCCTGTCGATTCATCTCATCCTGCTCTGCCATGTTTCGTCGCGCGTTCATCATTTGTCCGATAAAACGCAATAAGACGATGACCCCAACAATAATGAGAATCGTTCGGATCACGCCCGTGAAACTTGCCTCAACCATCAATTATTTAGATAGGTGCATGTTTCGCTCCGAATATATTTTTCGGAAAAATGGATCGCGTAAATCTTTAATGAAACGTATGGCTTCACCAGTTGATTTCATTTCTGGCCCCAATTCTTTTTTTACATCCGGGAATTTCTCGTACGAGAAGACTGGAATTTTTATGGCGTAGCCTTCTTTCTTTGGATTGAAATCGAAATCACTGACCTTCTTCTCTCCGAGCATTACTTTCGTTGCATAATTCACATAAGGCTCGTCATACGCTTTTGCAATAAACGGCACGGTTCGCGAGGCACGTGGATTTGCTTCAATCACATAAACGATATCATCCTTAATCGCAAATTGAATATTCATTAGTCCAACTGTTTTCAATTCAACAGCAATCTTATTGGTAATATCAATGATTTGTTGCATCACAAAATCGCCCAAATTGTATGGAGGAAGAACCGCATAGGAATCGCCAGAGTGAATTCCAGCTGGTTCAATGTGCTGCATAATTCCAATGATGTACACATCTGTTCCATCGCAAATGGCATCCGCCTCTGCTTCAATGGCTCCGCCTAAAAAGTGGTCTAAAAGAATTTGATTTTGACCCATTTCACGGAGAATATCCACGACGTGGTGTTCCAACTCTTCATCGTTGATCACAATCTTCATTTTTTGCCCACCCAAAACATAGGAAGGTCTCACCAACAATGGATAACCCAAATTCTTAGCGAGTTCTAAAGCTTGTTCTGCATCTTCAACAATTCCATATTTTGGGAAAGGAATGTTGTTTTTCTCCAATAACTTCGAGAATCGACCACGGTCTTCCGCTAAATCTAATGCTTCGAAACTCGTTCCGAAAATTTTGATTCCGTAGCGTTCCAATTTTTCAGCGAGCTTCAAGGCAGTTTGTCCGCCTAATTGAACAATCACACCCTCGGGCTTTTCATGCTTAATGATGTCGTAAATGTGTTCCCAAAAAACTGGTTCGAAATACAATTTATCTGCGGTATCAAAATCCGTCGAAACAGTTTCCGGATTGCAGTTGATCATAATGGTTTCATAACCACATTCTTTGGCAGCCAAGACACCATGAACACAACTGTAATCAAACTCTATTCCCTGTCCAATTCGATTGGGTCCAGAACCAAGAACGACTACTTTTTTACGGTCAGAAACAACACTTTCATTTTCGTATTCGAACGTTGAATAATAATATGGTGTTTGCGCTTCAAATTCCGCGGCACATGTATCAACCAGCTTGTAGACCCGATTGATTCCCAACTCCTCTCGTTTCTTGTATACCTCCGATTCCAAACAGCGCAGCAAGTGAGCTACTTGTCGGTCGGCATAGCCTTTTTGTTTTGCTTCGAAGAGCAATTCTTTAGGAAGCGTGTCCAACTGATGTTTCTCGATTCGGCGCTCCAATTTGATCATGTCCTCAATTTGTTTGAGGAACCAGATATCAATTTTTGTTTTTTCAACAATTTTCTTGAAGGGGATTCCACGTTTGATCGCATCATAAATGTGAAACAAACGGTTCCAACTTGGGTGCTCTAAACTATGTAGAATTTCGTCTTGATCCGTCAGTTCACGTCCATCCGCGCCCAAGCCATTTCTGTTAATTTCCAAGGATTGACATGCCTTTTGCAATGCCTCTTGAAACGAACGTCCGATTCCCATCACCTCACCGACAGATTTCATTTGAAGTCCAAGCTCGCGATTTGTTCCTGGAAATTTATTGAAGTTCCATCGAGGAATTTTCACGATTACATAGTCAAGTGTAGGCTCGAATAATGCTGAAGTCGTTTTTGTAATTTGATTTTGAAGTTCATCTAAGTGATAACCAATCGCCAATTTCGCAGCAATTTTCGCGATAGGATAACCCGTTGCTTTCGAAGCCAATGCGGATGATCGAGACACACGTGGATTAATTTCGATGGCAATAATATCTTCTTTTTCGTCAGGAGAAATAGCAAATTGAACGTTACAACCACCAGCAAAATTACCGATTGAGCGCATCATGTGAAT
>JBFYPU010000244.1:0-2726 GCA_041303175.1 Crocinitomicaceae bacterium
GGCGATCCACCCGCGTGAGTGTTAATTTCATACCGGCAATTTTTTAATGAATATAGAATATATATACGTTCCCAAGAGTGCCCCTAACAGGGCAATGAGTCCAATTTCCCACTTCGCTCCGACCAGAATATAAATTGGTGCTGTACACGCACCCGCGAGCGCCCAACCTACACCAAAAAGCAATCCGCCAATCACATTTCCGAAAGGTCGAATCGATTTTTTCTTGGGTTCAATGGCATGACCTTCAATGGATCGAATGCGTTTCCAGCGAATCAAGCGAACGGAAAGCACTCCAACCGCAATTGCTGAACCAATGGTGCCGTACATGTGGAAGGATTTAAAATGAAACATTTCCTGAATGCGAAACCAACTAAACGCGTCCGCAAGAATGAGCACAGTCCCAAAAAATGCGCCCAAAAAGAGGGTGATCAATGTGTTTTTCATGCTAAAATAAATAAGGTATAACAAGGTGTGAAACGAGTAAACCGCCAACAAAGAAGAGCACGGTTGTGAGCAAGGAAGCTGGACTTAACAAGGAAATCCCCATGATACAATGCCCTGCTGTACAGCCGTCCGCATAGCGCGCACCAAAACCAATCAACGTTCCGCCGAGGAGAAAAATCCACCAATTGGAAAGCGAATAGATTGTTGAAAACGGTTGCAAATAAGCCGTTGAATCGTCCACGTTAAGCACGGGCTGCTCAACGATATTGAACGAGAAAAGTACGACCGCGCTCAGCACAATTCCTGCACCGAACTGTACTTGCCAACCATCTGCTAAGCGGTGCGCCATGAAATAATCATTCTTTGAAAAAAGAACACTTCCCAAATAGCGATAGGAGGAAGACAAACCCAATTGCTTTTCACGCAAAATGAGCAAGAGCGGAACCATCAGTCCGAGTAATGGACCTGCGATATACCACGGGAGGATAGGTGCGTTCATGCTTCGTTGAATAAGGCGTTGAGTAAAGGACGTTTGGCAACGCGTTCTGAACCAATTGTGCGTTGAAGTTTTTCTGGCAAAATGACCAATGAAAGGTCTTCTCGATGGTTGAAATCAACGGTTTTCAGCTCGCTAAATTTCACCCAACCTGTTTGGTAATTGAGTTCATCGCTTTGAAACAATTCATCGACGCGGTAAAATGGAATTTCATTAATGCACTCCACGTATTTCGATTCCAAATAAATCTTCACGAAAAAATCATCAGAAAACGCCAAATCTTGACCGGTGGAAGCCTTGCGGTATTCGTACGCGTAGTCAAATTTGAGGGCAGAAATATCCGATAACACCGCACTTGCTGTTGGATAACTTCCTGCACCTTTACCAATAAACAATTGTTGATCTGAAAACAACCCTTCCAGAATCACGGCATTGAATTCATTGTTCACTCCAAAGGCAAAATGATCGGGCTTCACGAAATGCGGTGCCACAAAACCAACAACGTCATCTCCAATTTTTTCGGCACGCGAAAACAACTTGATGCGGTACCCTTTTTCTCGCGCATACGCAACAGTGTACGGCGAAATTCGACGAATCCCCAAATTGAAAAGCCGCGTTGGCGACACCGTCACTCCAAAGGCATGTTTCAATAAAATCGCGAGTTTAAATTTGGAATCATAGCCATCCACATCCAAGGTAGGATTCGACTCCGCGAAGCCCAATGCTTGCGCTTGCTTCAAGGCTTCACTGTAGGCAACCCCATCATTCGATTGCGTCAAAATGTAGTTCGTTGTTCCGTTCACAATCCCTTCGAGTGAAGTCAACGAATCGTTGTTGTAATATTCTTCCAAGTTCCGCAAAATTGGAATCGACCCAGCTACAGCGCCTTCGTAGAGAAAGGAAACCTTATTTTTTTGCGCCAAATCGAGCAATTCAACTTGGTGCTCCGCAATCATTTTCTTGTTCGCGGAAACAACTGCCTTTCCTGCACTCAATGCGCGTTTCACAATTTCAAACGCATCTTCGCTGTTGTCGATCAACTCCACCACAACATTGATGGCTTCATCGTTCAAAATATCCTCGACGTTGTACGAAAAATGATGCAGGGGAATGGAACGTGGTTTGCTGGGATCTTTCACCACGATACGCGATATTTTTGCTTGAATCAAGCCCGATTGGTTGAGTACTTGATAGAGTCCAGAACCTACGCAGCCAAAGCCGATCAGTCCAATGTTTAGTTCTTTGTTCATGAGATACGTTTAAATTGTGTGAATGATTGTGTTTGTTGAAGCGATTTAATAACTGTCTGTGAGGCTTGGCCGCTTAACCATTCCTTTAAAATGTGCGTGATTTGAGCTGTTTCTATTAGAAAACCATCGTGCCCTGCCTCCGAAGTGATTTCAGCATAGCGCGCATCGGGAATCTGTTTGGCTAAAAATTCTTGCTCAATCTTTGGGAAAAGTTGATCCGAATCGATCGCGATTACGAGTACCTGCGCACGTAAACTTCTCAGTGCTTCCTGCATTGAACTTCGGTTTCTCGCCACGTTGTGCGCATCCATTGCCTGGAGCAACGTCACGTAGGAATATGCGCAAAACCGATCCGCCAACTTCCGTCCTTGGTAAGCTTGATAACTGCTTGCAAGGAAATTATCCCGCACATGATCGCCCGGATTCGTTTGTGTGTTCACATAGGACTGGTAACTTCGGTAGCTCAGCATGGCAATACTTCGCGCAGCAATCAAGCCCTGCCGCCCACCGTCAATTTTCCCAGATCCGTAGGTTGG
>JBFYPU010000245.1:0-8834 GCA_041303175.1 Crocinitomicaceae bacterium
TCAAATCCTGGCAGCAATGTCGGGATTTTTTATTTTTTATCCTCTGGCTTCGACTGCGCTCAGCCGTCGGAGACTTATAATCACGACGAGGGCTGAGCCACAGCTGCTGCGGCCACTGAGCGCAGTCGAAGTGACCGCAGCCCACTACAACATCCCTTCCGCGCGTTCCAAACCAATGCTTCGTGAACCTTTCAACAAAATCAGTTTCTCCGTAATGTTTTCTCGCTCCAGAAAAAGATTCAGACCTTCCGTGGTCTCAAATTGGTGTAAAAACGAATTGGACTCAATTTGTTCGAACACTTTTCCAACAGTATAGCCAATCAAGTCCAAGGATTCAATTAAATCCGCAATGGCTTCATGCTCCGTTATTTCCTCCGCTCCAAGTTCTTTCATATCACCAATAATGAACAGCTTATTGGGGTGTGAATTCATCGCGAAACTTTCCAAGGCAGAGCGCATACTCGTTGGATTTGCGTTGTAGCAATCCATAATCAAGGTGTTTTTTTCCGTTTTCTTAACCTGAGAGCGGTTGTTTGTTGGTGAATATTCCTCAATCGCAGCGGATATGTCCACCGTTGGAACATCGAAAATGACGCCAAAGGAAATCGCCGCCATATAATTGTAGAAATTGTACTTCCCAATCATTTGCGATTTCAATACAGGCGAAGTATAGTTTGCATGCGTCCATTTCATCTCCACAAAAGGGGAGAGGGCGACGAGTTCACCCTGAATGTCAGCTTTTGCTGATCCATACGTGAAGGTTTCAACGT
This sequence comes from Crocinitomicaceae bacterium, assembly GCA_041303175.1. GTDB lineage: Bacteria > Bacteroidota > Bacteroidia > Flavobacteriales_D > Crocinitomicaceae > UBA4466. The sequence continues at coordinate 771 of JBFYPU010000245.1, forward strand.
GTTTCGGCAGCGCATTCGTCAAAATTTCATCGTCGGCATTGTAAACAATCAAGCCTTCAACCCGCTCAATGGCTTCATATAGCTCACGTTTCGTTTTCAAAACGCCTTGAAATCCTCCAAATCCCTCAAGATGTGCTTTCCCGATATTGGTGATGATACCATGCGTCGGTTCTGCGATTGAGCACAACTCTTCAATATCTTTGAATCGATTAGCGCCCATTTCAATGATCGCGATTTCATGCTCAGGCTTCAAACGGAGTAGGGTGAATGGTACACCCAAGTGATTGTTCAAGTTGCCGATAGTAGAAAGAACCGTGTATTTTTTTGAAAGTACTGCATGAATGAGTTCCTTCGTTGACGTTTTTCCATTGCTTCCAGTGATTCCAATCACAGGTATGGAAAATTGCTTCCGGTGATAATTGGCTAATTCTTGCAGAAATAATACGCTGTTTTCTACCAAGGTCATCCGAGTTTCATCCATAAAGTAGGCTGTGTTATCTACGATAACATGTGACGCGCCTTGGTCGAGTGCAGCTTGAGCAAAGGTGTTTCCATCGAAGTTTTCTCCTTTGATACAAACAAAAAGTGAGTTGGGTTCAATTTTTCGAGAGTCGGTGCAGACTCCATTGGATTGAATGAATTGTTGATAGATTGCTTCCATAGGCACAAAAAAAAGAAAAGCTACCCAAATAGGATAGCTTTTCGTCAATTTATTTCATCAAAGAGTTATCTCTTTTTTTGTTTTTTTCTTCCATAGTTGAATCCAGTAGGTGAACCGACTCGATCCATCGCGCAACGGAATCCAATGGCATCAGTTGATTTGTCTTCATCTAGGTAACGGCGGTTACTCGCAACCAACCAATATGCACGATCTTTCCAAGATCCACCTTTGTACACTCTCGACTTATCAGACACCAATGTCGTTGGCCAAGAAGTACGATCACCTGGTTTGACTTGATCACCATCGAGACCATATTGCTCGTGTTGATCTTGGTACATCACCAAACGTGGGTCACGCGTTGCTTGATTGATGTCATTTTTACGATCATCGTTTGCATAGAAGATTGAACTTTCAATATCACCATCCACGTATCCGATATAATCTGATTTGCGGTAGTTCAATCGTCCAATGTTTTCTTCTTCTGTTACTTCACGGTATTTCATTTTCCCTGGAGTATTCTCGATGAAGTCATTGAAACCATCACGTAACATAGAAATAATTTCGAATGCATATTCCTCTCCATCTGGACCTGTTCGGATTTCATCCGCAAAGATGCCGTCAAACAAGTTGTCTTGAACATACGCAGAAGACTCGATATCGTGCTTTTCGTTTCTGTAATCAATCGCTTCATCCAATACAGCATTGATGTCTCTCAACAATTTCAATTCAATTGAATCTTTCACTTTTCCGTGTGAAACATAGTAAGCATCTGGAGCATAACCATTTTTAGAAGGGTTACGTGATTCAATATTTCGGAACAAGCCAAGTGGGATAATTGTATCGTTTGGATCGTGTTTGTCAGCAGAAATACGTTGGTAACGAATACGTTCAAACTCATTCAAGTATTCTTTCATTCCGTGAACATCGTACATGACCTGAGCATTTTTCAATTCAAGACTTCCTTCGTTGTTCAACAATTTCGTTTTGAATACATTTCCACGGAAAGGGCGGAATTCATCGAAATCTTCACTAGACAATGGTCGGTAAACGTCCATTACCCATTCAGATACGTTTCCAGCCATGTGGTAGAGACCGTAATCATTTGGCCAGTATGATTCAACTGGAGCAGTAACATCAGCACCGTCATTCAAACTTCCGGCAACTCCCATATAATCTCCACGTCCTCTTACGAAGTTGGCTCTGATTTGTCCTGTAAATTGCGCTTCGTCTTGACGTACCCAGTGACCATTCCATGGATAAAGTCGACGATCAGTAATGTTCTCAGCTCCTTCTTGCATGTTTCCAATCAAGCCTGTTGCCGCAAATTCCCATTCTGCCTCAGTTGGTAGGCGATAGCGCGGAAGCAAGATTCCATCTTCCATACGCACAATTCGAGTCCCCAATTTTTTACCATCCAAATTTGATGGATCCAAATCTTGAACGTTTTTAACTAGCCCTTCTTCGTATTGATTTGCGTAGTAGGCGTCTGTGTTGAATGTTGCGTCGTCACGTTGTTCGATGTTGAATCCAAGAACACCCTCACGAATTAAGATATATTCGTTAACGCGATCCGTTCTCCATTTACAGAAATCATTCGCCTGCAACCATGAAACACCAACAACTGGGTAGTCGCGGTATGCTGGATGACGCAAATAGTAATCAACGAATTTCTCGTTGTCACCCAATTTTGAACGCCATACCAAGGTATCAGGAAGTGCATTTTTGTAAACCATTGGATACGTTTCGTTGTACGCACGTGAAATCCAGTACAAGTATTCCATCCATTGGAAGTTGGTGATTTCCGTTTGATCCATGTAGAAAGAGGAAACAGTCACACGTTGTGCTCTGTTGTTCCAATCTGCCATGACATCTTCTTCCGAACGTCCCATTGTGAAGGTTCCCCCTTCAACGAGTAGAAGTCCTGGACCAGTTTCCTGATCAACGAATGGAACTTTTTGGAAACCTCCGGTGTTCGGGTTGTTGTAATCCCAACCAGTGGTGTTCGATGCTTCTCGTGAGCACGATGAAATAACGAACGCTGTCATTAAGACAAACGATAAATACGTTAAAAATCGCATAGTGTTGTTTTTTGTTTTCATAATTACTGATTCACAAATTTACTCTTTACAACGGATTCACAATAAATAGTTACAGATTTTAAAAAGAAGGACATGAAATTGTTCTAAAAGAGATCGGTTTGTCCTTGCAATTGAAGTTGATTCCCAACGAGATTTCATGTGAACCTCCTGAAACACCATTGTTCAATTTAGACACGGTAACGTCGTAGCTATATCCCAATTTGAATTTACCGGTATTCACACCGATTGCCAAAATGAAAGCATCTCGGTTACGGAACCAAGCTCCAACGTTGAACGCTCCATATTTAACATAAGTACCAATATTGATCTCTTGAAAACCATTTTGGTATTGATACACAATGTTTGGCATAATCGAAGTGCCATTGGAGTATTGTGATTTTTGTCCTAAACGAATTTCAGCTCCCATGTGACCTGTCATACGAATAGGCAACTTTGAATCTCCAATAATCATGGACTCATTTGGTCGGTTTAAGTGATGAGCCGCAAATCCAAAAAAGAAGTTTTTACTATAACCTACAACACCAGCTGAGGCATCAAAGAAATAACGTGAACCACCACGTGGAACATCTCCTGTTTGATAAATAAATCCGCGTCGAGGGTCGATCATATCACCAAAAGTCAATTTATCCCAATCCACATATTTATTGAACATCGCGGCACGCGCTCCAAACATCAATGAAAATTTGCGGTTCACTTTAAGGTGGTACGAATACACCAAACCAAACATCGAGGTTAAAATTGTCCCTTGACCTTGTTGATCATGCATCCCAATCACACCAATTCCACCAGAAATATTCTTGAAGTATTGATCATACGCGACACTGTAAGTCACGTAGTTACCTGTAAGGTTGGGCCACTCATTTCGGTAATTCATACCCAATCGAGGACAGCCACTAGAACCAGCAAAAGCAGGGTTCAAGTAAATCGGATTCGCATAAAATTGCGTAAACTGCGGGTCTTGTGAATAAGCGGTACTCGCGGTCAAGCAAAGTAGGCTAATCGTTAGTATGTTTTTTATACGTTTCATTAAATCGGTTATAGGTGATCCGATTGGTTTATAACGGGATTCTTAAAATAAAGTTACAAATATTACAATTTACGTATAATATTCAAAGAATTGTTGCGTTTTTTTGTCAGACAAGAAATGACTTGGGTGTGAATATTATGAAAACAGCAACTTTGAATACTTTATTAATTAGGTGGTTTCTTCTACTAACCGTTTTAGCCGTTAGTGAGGCAGGGTACAGTCAGCAGGCAAAATTAATCTCAATTCCATGGCTCAATCCGGTTGAACTTACACAAGGTAATCAGTCGATTATTGCACCTGCGATTCAGTCACAAGATATGAATGGAAATATTCCAAATTTCTTCTGGCGAGAGAAAATGGAGTCAAAAGTTGAGATGAAGCTAACGTTAACCATTCAGAATTCTTCGCCTGCAGATCCAAAAGAAATTGAATATTTGGCGAAGCAAGGAATAGAAGTGGGAGAAGCGAGGTATGATCTCACGATTTCTAAATCTGGTACAGAGCGGCACTCAGTCTTGAATTTGTTTCCGTTCGTTAAAAGTGGAGGGCAAATCCATCGAATTAATTCTGTTGAAATAACTTATTCCAAAGGTGTTTCTTCGCCTCAAGCCATTCAAAAGGACTTTGCGACAAGTTCTGTACTTCAAGACGGTTCCGGTGTTTGGATAAAAATCGCGGTTACCCAAGATGGGATTCATAAAATCGATCGGAACTTTTTGGAAGCGCGTCTAGCACCTTTGGGGATTGACATTGCGACACTAGATCCTGATCACATTAATATATATGGCAATGGCGATGGTCGACTTCCTGAGAATAATTCTGACCCAAGAACGGATGACCTTGCAAAAAATGCGATTCAAATAGTGGGTGATTCGGATGGATCATTCGACACAGATGATTATATCCTTTTTTATGGTTGGGGTCCCAACCGAATCAGTGTCAGTGGTGGCGATTTGACCCAAGATAGAAATACCTACTCAAATATTTCCTGCTACTTTTTAAATGTAAACACGAATGAATCCGCATTACGCATTCAATCCCTTGTGAATTCCGACGATCCTGTTACGCATACCATTACATCTTATTCTTATTTGGCGAAACACGAAACGGAGACGAAATCCCTCGTAAGTGGCGGAAAACGATTTTATGGTGAGTTGTTTGACACCGAACTGGTGCGCTCATTTCAATTTAACGTGCCCAATATTGATGCTACAAGCCCAGCCAAGTTCAAAGTGTTGCTGGCTTCTAATGCAAGTTCAGGTGGCTCAAATACGCATAGCTACAGGGTGAATAATGGTTCACAACTGTATTCCTCCGCATTGCCAACAGCTGGTGCGGATTTTAGTCGTACTTCCGCGGTGTTTTCGCAGATCACTCCAGCTTCATCCATGTCACTTCAAATGACCATTACACGTTCTTCACCCGCTGTCCTTACCTATTTGGATTACATTGAAATGACGGCACGACGAGGATTGGTGATGTTTGGGAATCAATTTAATTTCCGTGATATCGCTTCTGTAGGTGTTGGGAACGTAGGGAATTTTTCGCTTTCGGGTCTCCCAACTGAAGGCTTTGTCTGGGACGTCACCAATCGCCACGAACCAAAATTAATCAACGGCTCATTCGGAACAAATTATTCATTTATTGCCAATATAGATACCCTGAGAGAATTTGTCGCGTCGTCAGGGACTAATTTCCTCACGCCAACATTTCTAAATGTCGTCAGTCCACAAAATCTACATGGACTTGCGCAAGCGGATTATCTAATTGTATCCAACAAATCATTTCTCACAGAGGCGAATAGACTTGCCGATTTACACCGCGCAACAGGATTGAGTGTTCACGTTGTCACAACCGAACAGGTATTCAATGAATTTAGTTCTGGCGCACAAGATGCCACAGCGATTCGAACCTTTGCAAAAATGTTCTACGATCGTGGAGCGACTTCTCCAGAAACACGCCCAAAGAACTTACTGCTTTTCGGAGATGGAACATTTGACCATAGAAACATTGTTTCAGATGCCAATTTTGTAGTTACATACCAAGTGGACGATTCTGAGAACCATATTTCTGCACTGGTAACGGATGATTATTTTGGTATCTTGGATGACGGCGAATCCATAGGACCCAATGATGAAATGGACATAGGAGTTGGACGCTTACTGATCTCATCGAATGAAATTGCGAAACAGCAAGTTGACAAAATTGAGCACTACATGAACAATGGCTCAGCCCTTTATTCGACCCAAACGTCGAATTGTGCTTCGGACAATGGATCGAGCACCTTCGGAGATTGGCGAACGAAATATGTGCAAATAGGAGATGATGAAGAGAATGGTTATTTTATAAATATTGATTGTGAACCCGCTTATGGATACCTTAAAGCGAACAAGCCTGAGATGAATGTGGATAAGTTGTACTTAGATGCTTTTCAACAAGTTACAACTGCAGGGGGGGCGCGTTATCCAGATGTTGAGGAGAAAATAAACGACCGAATGGAGCGTGGCGCGCTGGTCATAAACTATGTGGGTCACGGTGGTGAAGTGGGTGTTGCGGAAGAGCGTGTGATCAGTGTGCCTCAAATTCAAGACTGGAAAAACATTGATCGATTGACTTTACTCGTTTCGGCGACTTGCGAGTTCACGAAATACGACGATCCAGAGCGTGTTTCAGCGGGAGAATGGGCGTCGTTAAATCCGTATGGCGGAGCAATTGCATTGATGACGACCACACGATCTGTTTTTTTCGGTGTTAACTCTGCAACCATTTCAGAGTTCATAGAACGCGTATTTGCTCGAGATGCCAATTTTCAACCCTACACGTTTGGGGAAATAATGCGTCTCACTAAAAATGGTGCAGGTTCATCCACGAATAAACGAAGTTTCACACTGATTGGTGATCCTGCTTTGCGCATTGCATTGCCGCAAATGAACATCATTACGGATAGCATCAATGGTTTGGATCCATCCCTAGTATTGGATACCTTGAGTGCACTCAGCAAAGTGACGATCAAAGGTCACGTGGAAGATTTTAATGGTTCTCTGCTCACGTCATTTAATGGCGTTATTTCTCCAACCGTTTTTGATAAAATTAAAACACAACAAACACTTGGCAATGATCCAAATTCTCCAATTATTCCTTTTGAACTTCAGAACAACAAAGTTTATAGCGGAAAGGCCAGCGTTACAAATGGTCAATTTGAATTTTCATTCGTGGTGCCCAAGGATATCAATTATTCCTTTGGACTTGGTAAATTGAGTTACTATGCTGAAAACGGAGTTATCGATGCCATTGGTTCGGATAACCGCGTGTATATTGGTGGGATTGATCCAAATGGAATTGTGGATACGGAAGGACCTCAAATTGAGCTCTTCTTGAATGACGAGAATTTTGTGAGCGGCGGTATTTCTGATGAAACTCCAATTTTGCTCGCTAAAGTGTTTGACGAGAATGGAATCAATACCGTTGGAAACGGAATAGGACATGATCTCATAGCGGTGCTAGATGGTGAAACGGGCGATCCGATCGTTTTGAATGATTACTACACAGCCGAACTTGATTCGTATCAATCGGGTGAGATACGATACAATTTATCAACCTTAGAACCTGGTCCGCATACCTTATCACTCAAGGTATGGGACGTGAACAACAATTCTTCAGAAACAAGTATTGAGTTTGTGGTGACCCAAAAAGAAGAGGTAGCGTTGGAGCATGTATTGAATTATCCGAATCCGTTTACAACGCGTACTGAATTTTTCTTCGAGCACAACCAAGCTTGCGTGGATTTGGATGCGCAGGTGCAAATTTTCACCGTTTCAGGTCGTCTCGTGAAAACAATCAATGAATCCGTGCAGTGTGATGGGTTCCGGTCAAAGGGAATTTCGTGGGACGGATTGGACGATTTTGGTGATCAACTTGCAAAAGGGGTCTATGTTTATCATCTCAAAGTCCGAACACCAGACGGAGAAACAGCGGAAAAAACAGAAAAACTCGTTATTTTGAGGTAGTGAACACAATAAAGGGTCTTCAATTACGTATATTTGCCAGTGGAAATAGATAAGAAACTATGATCAAGAATATTTGGATTACTGCTTTTACTTCGCTTATCGCTGTTTCAGCAACAGCTCAAGTGTCGGATGATGCCCTTCAACTGAATACAATTACGACGGCGGTACCGTTCATGTCGATTACGCCTGATTCGCGCGCTGGAGGAATGGGAGATGCTGGCACAGCTTTGAGTGCAACAAGCAATTCCGTTTATTGGAATACCTCAATGC
>JBFYPU010000246.1:0-13791 GCA_041303175.1 Crocinitomicaceae bacterium
TTCACAATTCGATTTCGGAATGCTGGTGTGGCGGTCGTCATTCCTTTCTTCGCTTCATCTTCCGAAAGTTCTCTCGGAACGATGTCCAACAAGATGACTTCGCAGCCGATGTTAGCAAAATGGCAGGCGATTCGAGACCCCATCACACCAGAGCCCAATACTGCGACTTTTCGTATATGTCTATTCATTTGAAAGTTTTAATTGAATTTTACTTAATTCTTGATCGACGGATGCGTCGAGTTTATGTGCCACTTCAAAAAATGTTTTGAGTTTCGCTTTTGGAATGCTATCCATCAATACGGCATTGAAATCGAAGATGAAATCACGCGTCATTCGACGTTTCGCTAATCCTTCATCGGTTAGAAATATAAGGACTTTTCGCTTGTCCTCTATACCAGCTTCACGTCGAATTAAGCCTTTTTCTTCCATTGTTTTAAGGGTTCGTGACAAACTAGTGGGTTCCATTCCCATTTTGGGTCCTAGTTGGGTGCTTGGCGTTCCTTCTTTCGTAATGTTCATCAAAATGAACCCGATCGACATGGTCAGGTCGTGCTCATTTGCTTTTTGGTTGTACATTCGGGAGATTTTGTGCCACAAGTGACGGATCGCGAAGTCTACTAAAAAATCATTCTGTGTTTCGGGCATAAGTGCATCGTTTTTTCTTCGAAAGCAAACCCAAAAATAACAAATAGTTTTATGCGAGCATAATATATTTTGAAAAGAAATAGTGGAATAGAAACGTTGCGTTATTTGGGTCCTACTCCCAACGATTCTCCGAAATATGCACTGTCCCTTTGAACCGAGAAACTAGCGTATTTTCTTGATTGAAGATACTCACGTGATAAATGCCTACGGTTTTTCCGCGGTAACTTTCCTCGCAGACGACACGGAGTTTGTCTCCTACATTCACCGAGTAGATGTGCGAAATGGATGTTTCGATGCTCACCGCTTTAAAACCATGTGCATTAGATGCAAAGGCGAGTGCAGAATCGGAGAGGGAATACGTAATGCCACCGTGGGCAATTTGATGTCCGTTCGACATGTCACGGGTCACAGTACTCGATAGTTCGCATCGACCTTTTTCGATTACATCGACGGAAATTCCCAACCATTGACTGAAGTAATCCAGTCGCATCATTTGATCGACAATTTCGCGCGGGGTCATGAAGAGTTATGCCTTAATTGCGCGGTTCATTAAAGAAATCATGGCTAGCATGACGATGAACAATTGTGTTGCCGTGTCATCGTCGAGTGAAGTTCCATCTTCATCATCCGTGCTCACTTCGATCATCATGAAGCGTGTCAATTCAGGTTGATCACAAAATTCATTGATCACTTCTTCGTCTTCCGAATTGAAATATTCATCCAACATTTCGAAATAGCCTTCTTCAAATGCATCGATATCGGCTTCTACTATTTCATTGAGTTCCACACCAGCTTGGGCAAACGTTTCGGAAATCAGACAATAATAGTAGATTATCAATCCTTCGAGTTGCTCGTTCTCGTATTCAACTGCTGCCGACATCACATATCCGAGCAATACTTGTTGTTCTAGTGCATACTTTTCTGAGATCTTTTCTAGTCCGTCATCATCAAGATTGTCTACAACTTCAATGGCTTTTTCAACGCTTGCGAGGGTAATGTGCTTCATGCTTTGTTCTTTTTGGACAAAAGTAGCCGATTTTATCGAGAAGGAACGGACAACTTTACTCAAATTCGATTTATTCCTTTTCGTTCAGTATATTTGGATACCTTAAAATTCAAGTAGCATGATGAACCGTATTGTCCTTTGTTTTTCATTTTTCGTTCTGGGAACGACTGTTTTCGGGCAAGACGCTCGAATGGCACCTAAGGAATTGACACTCTCCGATGCCGTTTTGCAACAGTATAGAAATTTCGCGCCGAGTGGTTTGACCATGTTTCAATGGGTTCCAAATACGGATTGTTATGCGTTTTTAAGTCCGAATTATCAGTCATTGATGAAGGCATCCGTACGAAACACAGAGCCACGCGAATGGGTATCCATCCAAACGGTCAATGCGAAATTGGGTGCTGAATTCAGTTGGTTTTCAGGATTGACATGGAAAGATGAAAATGCATTTTGGTTGAATGATGGACAGAAATTCTACGAGTACAATACCGTAGATGAAGCCGGAAAATTGATTCATTCCTTGAGTGATGATTCCGAAAACGCTTTGTTTCATGAAGGTACACAGAACGTGGCATATACGCGCTCAAACAATGTGTACGTGAACACAGGAACGGGATTTAAGATTATTGTGACGGACAATGCCGACAAAAATATCGTGTCAGGTCAAGCCATTGCCCGCAGCGAATTTGGAATTACTGGTGGATTGTTTTGGTCGAACGATGGTGCTTCAATTGCGTATTATCAAAAAGATGAAACGAATGTTCACGATTATCCACTGCTAGACAATAGCACGACGCCAGGTGAACTGATTTCGATCAAATATCCGATGGCTGGGCAGGCATCTGAGCGCGCGAAAGTCGGAATTTTTAACATTGCGACACGTCAAACGGTTTTCATTTCTCCCTTGCATGGCGAGGAAAATTACTTGACCAACCTTGCTTGGACGCCTGATAATAAATACGTAATGCTCGCTGAAGTCAACCGCGATCAAAACCACATGTGGTTGCACGTGTTTGATGCTGTTAGCGGAAAATTGATTAAAACATTGTTTGAAGAAACAAATGACAAATGGGTTGAGCCAGAGCATCCTGCATTTTTCCCCATTGCAGCATCGAATAATTTTGTCTGGATTTCTGAGCGTGATGGATTCAACAATTTGTACTACTATGATTTTGATGGAAAATTGATCAAGCAATTGACAGCACATAAATTTGTGGTGAAAGACATCCTCGAATTCAACGCTGGGAAATTATTCTACTCCACAACTGGTGAAAATTCCCCTTTGGAAACGCATGTTTACCATGTTGATTTAAAAGGAAATACGGGCATTTTGACCCGTGAACAGGGAACGCACACGGTAGAAATTTCCACTGATGGACAATATTACCACGATCAGTTTTCAAGTCACACCAACGTCGGAGAAGATTGGATCATCAATGTAAAAGGTAAAATTGTTTCAAAAATTAACCAAGCCACGACCACGCTTTCGGATTATCAAATTGGTACTTCTGAGATCGGAACGTTGACGGCAAAAGATGGCTCAAAATTGTATACCCGAATGATCAAACCAAGCAACTTTGATGAGAATAAGAAATATCCAGTTTTGGTCTATGTTTATGGTGGACCTCACGCTCAAATGATCACAGATTCATGGCTAGACGGAGCCAACTTATGGATGTATTGGATGGCAGAGCAAGGTTATTTGGTGTACACCGTTGACAATCGCGGTTCGGCGGAACGGGGATTTGCATTCGAATCTCAGATTCACCGACAATTGGGAACGGTTGAAATGGAAGATCAAATGACGGGTGTGAACTACTTGAAAAGTTTACCATACGTGGACGCTGATCGCCTTGCTGTTCACGGCTGGTCGTTTGGTGGATTTATGACCACTTCCTTGATGCTTCGCGAACCGGGAACCTTTAAAGTGGGCGTTGCTGGCGGACCTGTAACAGATTGGAAATACTACGAAATCATGTATGGCGAACGCTACATGGATCGACCTGAAGAAAACGAAAAAGGTTACGAACGCGCTTCTTTGATGACCCACGCGGATAAATTGACGGGTGATTTGCTATTGATCCATGGAACGGTGGATGATGTTGTGGTGATGCAGCACAATTTATCGCTCGTGCAACGCTTTGTGGAACTGGGTATTCAAATGGACTTTTTCCCATATCCAATGCACAAACACAACGTGCGCGGAAAAGACCGAGTTCATTTGATGGAGAAGATCTTGATGTATGTGATAGAGAATAATCAGTAGACTTACTTGCAGTATTACCCCAATCGATCCCGCAAATTCGTAATTGGGCGTTCAAATCGGAAATAAATCACGGCGGAAACGCCAATCACCATTGCCCAATATCCTGCATATAGCATGAGTGTTTCGCTTTCAGAAGTTCCTGCATACCACGAATGGGTGAGGTAAGCAATCGGCAAATGCGAAAGGTAGATACTGTACGAAATCAAACTCAAAAAGCGAATCGGTTTTCGTGGAATGCGCTCGGTTTTCAGTTCATAGAGTAGTGGAAATAAAAAGGCCACTCCAAGTCCCGTCATGCTGAAAAAGAACGTAGAATGGAAAAAATGGGAACTGTCCGCAAAGAGATTTTCCAAGAAAATGTACAAGACAATGCCCAGCGGGAATAGCACAAATCGCGCTTGAAACCATTGTTTGAAATGGAACACTTGAAAATAGGCTGCCAGCAATCCATATCCGATGGCATCCAAACGGGTGAACACCAATTTTCGGAAATACAAATCCCAATCCAGCGAAGGATCGTAACTCAAGAGTCGATAGGTGAGTGGAAGCACAATCAGTCCAAGTGCAACGAAGAGAAAACCACGTTTGGGTGTAATTTTAGCTCGAAAAATACGGTAAAGCACAAACATCGTGATCGGGTAAATCGGATAAAAACACTCCTCAATTGTCAAACTCCACGATTCCCAAAACATCAAATCCAAGGGAACGACCATGTTTTGCAAAAAGAGAAAATAGTAGACTGTGTTTTCATTGATCCGCCCAGGAATGAGCGCGAAATAGATCAGGACGACATTCAAAATGAGGAACAAGTAATAGTTGGGTAACGTACGATACCAGCGACGTTTCAAGAAAATCAGCACGTTTTTCCACGAAAAATCCGTCGCCGAATGAAAGGTGTTCAAGAAAATTCGACCAATTAAAAATCCACTTAAAACAAAGAACACATCCACACCATCTGGAAAATGGATGCCATCGGGCAACTCGAAATGAGGCGCGATGAGGTAGTGACTATGCAGAAAAACGATGACAATCGCGGCAATCGTTCGGATCAAATCAAGACCAAAAATGCGTTCAGACACCATGTTTTCACTCATCGTTTAGTCAGCGAAGATAAGGGAATATTTCTAGAGGCAATCTCTACCGCTTTTTGTGAGAAATAGCTTAGATTCTGTATATTTGATCTTCAATAACGAGAGAGGTTACTATGGCATCGACCACGTCAAAGACAGATAAAATGGAACGTACAACATCAAAAGAAAGCTTATTGGATGGTTTTAAATTGATGTGCACCGCGAAAACGCTTGCGGAAAAGTACGAGGAGAACAAAGAAGTCACGTCAAAATATGTGCATGCAACCTCTCGTGGACATGAAGCCATTCAGTTGGCAATTGGAATGCAGTTGAAACCCCAAGATTGGGTGTCGCCATATTACCGAGATGACAGTATTCTGTTGGGAATAGGAATGACGCCTTATGAATTGATGTTGCAGGTGTTTGCCAAAAAAGACGATCCCTTCTCTGGTGGACGCACGTATTATTCGCACCCATCTTTGAAGCGCGACAACATGCCAAAAATCATTCATCAATCCTCGGCAACAGGCATGCAAGCGATCCCAACGACGGGAATAGCCATGGGTGTTCAATACAAAGAATCACAAGGACTTGCAGAAGATTTTGGAGGTGAAGATCCTGTCGTGGTGTGCTCACTTGGCGATGCGAGTTGTACAGAAGGAGAAGTTTCCGAAGCCTTTCAGATGGCTGCATTGAAGCAATTTCCGATTGTCTATTTGGTGCAAGATAACGGTTGGGACATCTCGGCAAACGCCGCGGAAACGAGAGCACAAGATATTACGAAATATGCACAAGGTTTCAATGGCTTGGAAGTGCGCACCATTGATGGAAGCGATTTTGACCTGTCGTTCCAAACGGTAAAAGAAGTCTTTGAGATCGTGCGAAAGGAACGACGCCCATTCATCATTCACGCGAAAGTTCCATTGCTTGGACATCATACTTCTGGCGTTCGAAAAGAATGGTACCGCGACGATCTGGAAGAAGCTGCGCAACGAGATCCCTATCCAAAATTAAAAACACGGTTGGAAGCAGCAGGCGTGGACTTGGCCGAAATCATCAACATTGAAGCAGACACACGAAAATTGGTGGATGCTGAATACGATAAAGCCCTCAATGCGGAGGATCCTGATCCATCTTCCATTCAAGACCATATTTTCGCTCCAACTCCCGTCACGGTGGAGAAAGGTGAACGATCGCCAGCTGGAAAGAAAAAAACCGTCATGGTAGATTCGGCCTTGTTTGCCGTGCGCGAGTTGATGGAGAAACACCCAGAAGCCTTGCTTTATGGTCAAGATGTCGGTGGACGCCTCGGTGGAGTTTTCCGTGAAGCGGCTACGCTAGCTCAAACCTTTGGAGACGACCGTGTATTCAACACTCCGATTCAAGAAGCGTTCATCATTGGTTCCACCGTGGGGATGTCTGCGGTTGGTCTAAAACCCATTGTTGAAGTGCAATTCGCCGATTATATTTGGCCAGGCTTGAATCAATTGTTCACGGAAGTGAGCCGCTCCTATTATTTGTCGAATGGAAAATGGCCTGTTAGCTGTATTATTCGCGTTCCAATCGGAGCCTATGGTTCTGGCGGACCCTACCATTCTTCGAGCGTCGAATCCATTTTAACGAACATCCGCGGCATCAAAGTGGCTTATCCATCCACTGGCGCCGATCTGAAAGGATTGATGAAATCAGCATTTTACGATCCAAATCCAGTTGTCATTTTGGAGCACAAAGGATTGTATTGGTCAAAAATAAAAGGCACAGAAGGAGCCATGTCGGTTGAACCCGATGAGGAGTATATAGTTCCGTTTGGAAAAGCGCGAACGGTGATTGATGCGAATCCTGAATCCATTTCAACTGGTGAAAGCTGTGCAATCATTACGTATGGAAGGGGCGTTTATTGGTCACTCGAAGCGTCGAAAGCATTCGAAGGAAAAGTGGAAATCATTGATTTGAGAACCTTGAATCCATTGGATTTTGATGCGATCAATACCGCTGCTCGGAAGCACAATAAAGTACTTTTGGTGACCGAAGAATCCACCGAAGCTTCCTTCACGCTTGGATTGGCTGGACGGATTCAACGAGATAATTTCAACGCCTTGGACGCACCCGTTGCTATTGTTGGATCGGTTGATACACCTGCCATTCCATTGAATTCCGAGCTCGAAGCGGCACTTTTGCCGAATGCTAGTAAGGTAGAAGCAGCGCTGAAAGCATTGTTGGACTATTAGTAGTCAGGCATCTATAGTTGGCTCATACCTAATTTAATGTACTCTTCTTTGCGCCCTAGCGCGGACGTAAGTTATCCGCTTCCCATACCTTGTGCCTCGCATCAACCGAGATAGCTATTGAGATCAATCCTTCAACACCTCAAGTTTTTCTCTACCTTTGTTCAACCAATGAAACGCATTTTTGACATACTCATTTCCGTGCTCGTCCTCGTGCTCTTCTTGCCAATTGGAATCGTCATTTCCATCGGTATTCTGCTGAGTAGTCGTGGCGGTGCATTCTACATTCAAAAGCGCGTTGGAAGAAACGGGAAGGAATTTGGCCTTTATAAATTTCGAACCATGCGTAAACATGCGGACCGCATAGGCAAATTAACCGTTGGAATGCGTGATCCGCGCATCACAAGTTTGGGATACTTCCTGCGTAAAACAAAATTGGATGAATTTCCTCAATTCCTAAATGTGCTCAAAGGTGATATGAGCATTGTTGGGCCTCGACCAGAAGTGCAAGAATTTGTCGATCTCTACACTCCCGAACAGCGAACTATACTTTCTGTCCGCCCTGGCATCACGGACTATGCATCCCTCGAATTTTTCCAAGAAAATGAACTCCTCGGCAAGTCTAGCGATCCCCAAAAAACATACATTGAAGAAATCATGCCAGCTAAGCTAATGCTCAATAAAAAATACTTGGAACGTCCTACAGTTGCGCATGATCTTCTAATTATGTGGAAAACCTTTCTGAAAATGGTGCGGTAAGAGCGCTATCTCAGCTGCATCCCTGTCTTCAACGATCGTGCAAGCCAATAGCTCAGCATTAAACACACCAAACCGATTGTTCCGCCAAGCACCACATCTTCCAAAAAGTGCTGTGACAAATAGATCCGCGAATAGCCAATGAGCATAGCGATTACTGCACATAGGAACTGCGCCCATTTATTTGAGCGATAAATAAACGCCACAAAACCAAAGAAGGCAAATCCAGCCGCCGTATGTCCCGATGGAAACGAATTGTAGGTGTGCATCTCAACCCCGGGTGCTATGTGCAAGGTCGTTTCAGTGATAAACGCAGAAGGGCGAAGGGCATCCGCAAAAACCACCAGTTTCAAAAATTGCGTTGTCAATACCACAAGCAGAAGATTCAAGAGCCCAAAGAAAAAAAGAGAATAGCTATAGCGTTTCCAATACATCACCGAAAGCACAAACGTGCCAACCACTACAAACATACCTCCACCAACGTGCGTGAGGTAGGAAAATACAAAATCTTGAAACGGAGTATGCAAAGAATTTAACCACACGTGCAACCCAACTTTGGAAGTAAAAAGCAACACGAACGCACCTGCCAAGAGAACAATAAGACTCACCAACAAGTACACACGAATCAATCGAAACCCATTCCTCATCTAACTGCTAATGTATGATGAACGCCAAACCAGCGCCAAACAAAATTGTAAACAATTTCAAAAAGTTGAACGTATGGTTCTCACTGATTTCAAAAATAATGGTGGTTGAAATGTGTAAAAACATTCCCACAACAACCGCCAAAATCAGGTCGAAATCGAGATCAACAAGCCCAACCGATCCCCAACCGAGCAGCAAGCCCAGCGGTGTGATCAACGTAAAAATGCCGAGTGTAATCCACACCTTACGCCGCGAAACTTTCGACGCCAACAGTACCGTGGTGAGTGCAATTGCAACTGGAATACGGTGCAACAGAATCCCCAACAGCAAACCCTGTCCGCCGTCGTGGTGGTGGGTCGTGGCAATTTCTGCACCTGCTAGCTGCGTTCCTAGCGGAATTCCCTCCAGAAAATCATGGATGCTCAATGCAATCACAAGCGCGTAAGGCAATTTTGCACCGTGCACCTCGTGCATATGTCCATGCTCAATTCCACCCGAGAAAAATTCTAACAGTAACTGAATCAAAAACCCAATAAGAATGTAGACCCCAATTTTCACCGTGCTATGCTCGTAGAGCTCAGGGATAAAATGAATGAAAGCTAGTGAAAGCAAAAAGCCACCGCTGAAGGCAAGCATCAACTTAATCACTTGATCGTTGTTCTTTTTATCCATGAACGTCACCAAAAATCCGCCTATGGGCACAGTAACGATCAACGCAAAAAGGGTAAAAATTAATTCCATGCTTTCAAATGTGCAACAATAATCAAACGATCCGACGAATTTTCATCATAATGATTCAAATCGAAGTCGCCAAAAGTACGAAGAATTTCGAAGTTCGCCCCCTCTAGTAGCGTAACAAAATCCGTCAAACCCAAGGCTTGAACCCGTTCCGTATACGTGTGTTGCTTTCCATCTGCATCAAAACGAATTTCCTTGTAAATATGCATGCCATCAAAGCGACGTGTAATATCAAAGCAAATGCCATCTACTTCCTTAGTCTCGCGTTCAACCAACGTATTCACAACGCGCACAGCATTCATAAAGTCGATTACTAAAATTCCATCTACCACCAACATCGCGCGAATTGCTTGGAGCACACGGTTGTTATCCTCTAGAGAATCGAAATAGCCAAAACTCGTGAACACATTGAAAATAGCTTGAAACTGAGCATTTGGTATCACCTCACGCATATCGTGAACCGCAAAACGCAAACGAGAAGTTGCGCTTTTTTGCGCCTCCGCAATACTATTGGACGACAAATCAACCCCTAGCACGTCAAAACCACACGATGATAAGGTCACAGAATGCCTCCCTTTTCCACAAGCAAGATCGAGTACCTTCGCATCGGCAGGCAAATTCAAGGTAGAAACTAGTCGACGAATAAACCCATCCGCCTCAGTCAAATCTCGGTTTTTATACAGCGTGTGATAATAGCTGGTGTCAAACCAATCGGTAAACCACTCTGTATCTTGCTTATCCATGAAACAAAGATAGATAAGTTTTAATGAAGTCATTGAGTTATCTAAATGGGATTCTGTATATTTGAGAACTGACACGTATGGCTTTAACAGATGTTTACAATTTTTACCGTCGAATGGAAGACGAACACGTCATCCTTTCATTCAAGGGAGAGTTCTCAGCGGAGCTCTTAACATCTATTCTCCATATCATGGAAAGTAAAATGGTCGAGCTTGATATTGCTGCTCAAATGAAGAAGCGTGTCTTCAATGTGCTGGTCGAATGCTTTCAAAACCTCTATCATCATGTTGAAGCAAGCTCAGCGGAAATGCAGCTGAACCTTGAGAAACATGGAGCCCTCGTTATGGTAAAATACGTCGAGAATAAAATCGTCGTTTTGACTGGGAATTACATTCCAAACGAAAACATGACCGATTTGAAACGAAAGTTGATTCTCGTGAATGAACTCGATGAAATGGAGCTCCGTGAACTCTATCAACAACGTCTGCTCAACAACAACGTGTCCTCAAAAGGAACTGCGGGACTGGGTATAATTGACATCGCTAGAAAATCAAAAAACAAATTGGGATATGAATTCATTGATGTAAATGAAGATTATAGCTTCTTTTGTTTGAAAATAATTATAGAATAATAATGGGAATTATGGAAAAATTGCACATTGAAGGAACAGCTAAAACGCCATTTGTTAGTTTTGAGACCACTGGAACATTGGAGATGAGAGGACGGTCAATTCCTGAAAATTCGATTGAATTTTTTCAACCACTCATCGATTGGGTAGACCACTTTAGCAAAGAAAAACCGGCAAAGGTTCACTTGGATATGAAATTGGAATATTTCAATACTTCATCCTCTAAATGTATTCTTGATCTCTTTAAACGTCTTGAAAAAATTGAAAGCAGTGATGCCAAAGTTGAGATCAATTGGTATTTTGAAGAAGATGATGAGGACATGCAGGAAGCAGGAGAGGACTATGCAGCAATTGTTAACCTCAAATTTAACATTCTCGAAATCGACGAAATCTAGGCATGACCATTGGTCTAACAGGGGGAATTGGCTCGGGAAAAAGTACTGTAGCTGCCGTACTCGAAGCAATGGGTTATCCTGTTTTTTATTCGGATCAAGTGGCCAGAGAAATCATGCGTTCGGATACACAGGTTCGCGAATCGATTACTCAGAAATTTGGACAAGAGGCATATCGTGGCGATGAACCCAACAAAGAATGGATTGCCCAACGGATTTTCACACATCCTGAAGAAAAGGAATGGATCAATCAATGCATTCATCCAATCGTAAGAAAAGCGTTTGAAGATTTTACAAGCCAATACAACGAAAGTCGGAAGTCCAACATAGGGCTTTTCCTTAAAAGCGAAGGAGAGAGCCTCATATTCAATGAGGCAGCAATCCTTTTTGAAACAGGTGGAAACATTCAGTTCGATAAAACTATCCTAGTTGTTGCACCTCAAGAATTGCGTATCGAGCGGGTCATGAAACGGGACGCTTGCAGGCGAGAGGATGTCCTAAAAAGAATCAATAATCAATGGTCGGATGATCAAAAGATCCCATTAGCAGATTATGTGATCGTCAACGATGGTAAGCAACCCTTATTGCTTCAAATAGAACGGCTACTTGCTGATCTAAACAACTAATCAACTTCCTCGTAATCAATAAAATCGTCCGTATTTTTTGAAGAGCCATTGCCGTCGTTGCCACCATTCTTTGGACGTTTGCCACCATTCAGCAAAAAAGTAAGCCCATTGATCACTCTGAAAATCATGCTTACCATGAAAAAGAATCCAATTATCTGGAAAATAAAGCCAAAAACGGGCGTGTCCTCAATGTCTAAAATACTCTCGTGAAACCAGCGAGAAATGCTATTTTCTGCCCACTGAGGATAAAACCAAAACAAACCAAACAAGAGCATTGCGCCGACAATCACACCAATTTCAGCCTTTAGATTAAATAAAAATAGGGGCATTTTCGGTAAACCGCGTCCCATCATCTGAAAAAGCATCGTGCGATTTTGCGAAGTCTGCATCTTTCCGACAAAATAGGTTAGAAGAATGATTCCCGTCAAGATTACCTGATTTTGAACCAACAAATGACGGTCGATGCCCTCGTAACAAAACAAAAAAGTTACATCAACTAGTAAAATGTACTTGCAAGCTTTAATAAGGTAGGTTTCCACCAACGTACGCTGTCTACTCGCTGTTAGTAAACGCAAACCAATATCGAAAATTCCCCAAAGAAATCCGTAAATGGCAAAAACGACCCCAAGCCGAAAAATAAAGTTGAATATTTCCACGAAACAAAGATAAGGAAATTCAGTATTCTTCTACTCGAATCGAATTCCTTATCTTTATGCAGATTCAAAATAATTCTATGAAAAAAATAAGTGGTGCGTTTTTATGCATGATGTTCTCCCTCTTTCACGTATACGCCGAGGAGGGAATGTTGATTCCAACGGTGCTCAAGGCCTTTGAGGATGATATGCAGGCGATGGGGATGAAGCTCTCAGCGGACGATATTTACAGTGTGAACCACTCAAGTCTCAAAGATGCGATCATGCACTTTGGGGGCGGATGTACCGCGGAATTGGTTTCCAACCAAGGACTCATGTTGACCAATCACCACTGTGGCTACTCACAAGTGCAATTCCATTCCTCGCTTCAAAATGACTACATCAAATACGGTTTTTGGGCGAAAACAAAAGCTGATGAACTTGCAAATCAAGGACTTACTGCAGCACGAATTGTTCGGATAGAAGACGTCTCAACCGCCATACTCTTTGGAACGCAAGGACTCGTTGGACAGGCATACTACGACAAAATTGAAGCGAATTTGGAAGTGCTAATTAGCGATGCTACACGTGGAAATCACTACGAAGCTGAAATCAAACCCTTCAATTATGGTAATGAATATTACATGATTGTTAAAGAGGTATTCAAAGATGTGCGACTTGTGGGTGCTCCACCTAGCAGCGTTGGGAAATTTGGTGGGGATACAGATAATTGGGTGTGGCCCAGACATACAGGGGATTTCTCCGTGTTTAGAATTTATGCAGGGCCCGACAATAAACCAGCTGAGTACAGCGAAAACAATGTTCCGTACGTGCCTTTACATTTTTTCCCCGTTTCAATGAATGACCGTGTTCCAGGAGAGTTCACAATGGTCTATGGATTTCCAGGTACAACCGAGCAACACCTATCTTCCGAGCATTTGCGCTACATTATGGATATTCAACGTCCTGCACAAATTGCCATGAGGGATCAGTCCTTGGCTGTGATTGATGCCAACATGGCTGCCTCCGACTTGATTCGAATAAAATATGCGTCCAAGCAAGCACGCATTGCCAACGCATGGAAAAAATGGATTGGACAAATCGGAGGGCTCCAAGCCGTGAATGCCATTCAAATTAAATTGGATCGAGAGAAGATCTACAACGACATGGCAGCAACCAAGCCCGAATGGAATGCCAAATATGGCAAGGTTGTAGCAGAGATGAATGCCTTGGTGGGAACATACAAAAACAGCGACTTCGCGTACAATATGTTCATCGAATACATGTACGTAGGTGCAGAATCTTTCAGCCGTGCCAGGTCCTTCGAAAAAAGTATCGCTGCTCTCACGGATGGAAAAATTCTTCCAGAGAATATCGAAGCGATGCGAAAATCAGGGAAGTCCTTTTTCAAGGATTTTGAC
>JBFYPU010000247.1:0-3792 GCA_041303175.1 Crocinitomicaceae bacterium
CCAATCATCACGCCGGCTACCAAAGCAGAGGAAGGGCACGACGAAGATATTTCGCGTGAGGACATCATTTCAAAAGGGATTGTGCCAGAACACATTTACGTTCAATTGGAAAACTATACCCGCGCGTTGTTTCAACGGGGAACAGAAATGGCAGCCGCGCAAGGGTTGATTTTGGTGGACACGAAGTATGAATTTGGCATCCGAAACGGTGAAGTGGTGTTGATTGATGAAATTCATACGCCCGATTCATCACGCTATTTTTATGCAGAAGGTTACGAAGAGCGCCAAGCAAACAATGAACCTCAACGACAATTATCCAAAGAATTTGTACGTCAATGGTTGATTGAACACAATTTCCAAGGATTGGATGGGCAAACAATGCCTGTGATGCCTGATGAATTTGTGGACGTCGTTACAGATCGCTATATTGAATTGTATGAAGTGATCACGGGTAAAACCTTTGTGAAATCAGACACACAAGACATTCAAGCTCGAATCCAATCCAATGTAGATGCCTATTTGGGGGCACTTTGATCCAACTCTGGTATTCCATTTTACCAACGGTCATTTCTTATCATAAGGTAAGTTTTTAGACGACGGAACTTCTCAATTTTGCACTTTCTAAAAGTACATGATTATGAAAAAGGTAAAAGTGATTATTCCGATATTACTCGTTGTTGGCTATACGGCGATGATGCTGTTGTCTGCTCACTTTGTGCAATCTTCACAGTGGTTCTCTGTTTCTCAAAATACCTACATTGATTTTCAGTTCAACTATCAACTCTTGCTGATGTTGGTGACTAGCATTTCGTTGCTCACCACTTACCTCTTGAACAAAGAAAACTTCATCAGCTATTTTTCCTTTGGTAAAATTTCTAGTCCAGGAAAGGAAATGAAGGTGTTTGGGATCAAAGAAAATGACAGTTGGCTAAAAACTGGAATTTCCTTGATGGTCATCATCAGCAGTGCTACGGCCATTTTTATGTATTTTCAGCTCAAGCAAGCCCCAATTGATTGGAGTGTTTTGCCAAATGGGATTTTTTGGGTTTTACTTTTTTCGTTGACCAATTCTTTTGGTGAAGAGATGATCTTCCGATTGGGAATTGTTTCACCGCTCAAAGGTCTGCTGTCGCCACTTGTTATTTTTCTAATTTCAGCAATACTATTTGGATTTCCCCACCTAGCAGGCATGCCGAGCGGATTTATCGGCGCGACAATGGCAGCCATTTTAGGCCTTGTCTTGGCGAAATCACTCTACGAAACACGCGGTTTTTTTTGGGCTTGGGCGATTCATTTCATTCAAGATGTGATCATTATCGGCTCGCTTTTTCTCCTGTCGACAGTCGAGTAGGCGGGCGCAGCGTGGATATTGGATGAAACTCCTCGACAAAGTCCGCACCTTTCTAATGAACAATTAAACATTTATCCCATCTACAAACACCTTGACGTGTGCCAAGAGCTGTGCGTTCAATTCCGCATCATGAATGCCGTTTTCGGCGGAGAAATTGGTATTAAAGAAGGGTAAAGAGAAAGAAGCTAGTACGTTTGCACCTTGACGCGGGAATGAGTTTTGCGCAATTTCCAATACGGATTGTCCTCCACGTCCGCCAGGCGAGGTTGCCATGAGAAGCATAGGTTTGTCTTGCCATAATTTACCTTCCAGGCGAGACGTCCAATCCATCAAGTTTTTAAATGCTGCAGCGAAATTTCCGTTGTGCTCAGCAAGAGAAACGATCAGTCCATCAGCCGATTCAATCATGTCTTTAAAGGCTTGCGCATTTGGATGAATACCATCTCTTTTTTCGAGATCAACGCTGAAAAGGGGCAATTCTAAAGCGTTCAAATCGAGAAGAATTTGCTCACAAGCATAACATTGATTGAGGGCATGTAATGCCAATTGCTTATTGATGGAGGTCGAGCTCGTGGAGCCAGCGAAAGCAAGGATTCGTTTCATGTATAAAAAATTTTGAACGGAAAGTTACGAATTGTTGGCGAAGGAGAGGGTTGGATGTGGTTCAAAATTGGGTGAAACGTTCTTCAGAACTTGATGGAATCAAAGCGTGGCAGTTGATGGATTTTTGATTACCTTACTCCACATGAACGGAATCGAAGACATCGCGCGCTTGCATTTGCTCAGCCAAACAGGGTTGAAACGAATCAATGCATTTCAATTCGTACTGGACGAATCCATTCGGGGTTTTGTGAAAATCAGACAAAACCAATCACACAAAGGAACCTATGGCCATGCACTTTTGTTAGCAGGTTCCCACGGAAAAATGGGCGCGGCTGTGTTGTCTGCCAAAGGGTGCTTACGAAGTGGCGTCGGCTTACTTACCGTTCACGTTCCGAGTTGCGGCTATCAAATCATGCAAATCGGTGTACCCGAAGCAATGTGTTCAACGGATTCCCATGAGAAATTTCTGACAAATGGTCCCGATTTCACGCCTTACGCGGCCATTGGAGTTGGTCCTGGAATCGGCATAGAATCCGCAACGGCAAACATGATCAAATCCATTCTGGTCAATTGCAACTCACCGCTAGTAATGGATGCAGATGCCTTAAATCTGCTTTCTGAAGACAAAAAATTGCTCCAACAGCTCCCTGAAAACACCATTCTCACCCCGCATGTAAAAGAATTTGATCGCCTCGCGGGTGAATCCCAAAACCGAGAGGAACGATTGGAAAAACAACGTGCCTTTGCACAAAAGTATAAGTGTATTGTGGTCCTTAAAGATGCCGAAACGTGCATTGCGTCTCCTGCGGGAGAACAATTTTTCAATACGTCGGGCAATCCGGGAATGGCAACAGGTGGGAGCGGAGATGTCGTGACGGGAATCATCACGGGTTTGCTTGCGCAAGGGTATCATCCTTTGGTCGCTGCGTTGATCGCTGTCTATTTCCATGGACGAGCTGGTGATGATGCGGCGGAACAGAAAGGGGAGAATGCACTGATCGCATCAGATCTATGCGATTTCCTAATGATTGAGCACCGGGCGCCAGTGTTTGAGTCTTCACGACGAGCTTTTGGGGAAATTGGCGATGCGCCTTGAAATTAGCGGAGCAAGAATTATATGTATGCACTCGACCATATCCAACAATGTATGCGCACCCAAGCCATTGCACGCCTATCCTTGATCGATGGAATCCCGTGTTTTGAGATCGACCCAACCGATTTGCCCAAAACGGCACCCGAACTACCCGATTCTCTCATGCTCGGAAAGCGCGCGGAGCGTTTTTTTGCCGAATGGATCAGAGGTTCTGCCGAATTTGAGCTCATTGCAGAAAATATCCAAATCATTGATGGGAAAATCACCGTTGGCGAATTGGATTGTATTGTCAAACGCATCGCTGACAATCAGCTGATTCACGTCGAGTTGGTCTATAAATTCTACCTTTATGATTACCGTGTGGATGGCACTGAAATCGACAAATGGATAGGTCCCAATCGTGCCGATCAATTGCGATTCAAGCTGGATAAATTAACGAATCATCAATTTCCGTTGATGTACAGTGCAGCTGGAAGGCGGACCCTCTCGGAACTTAACTTGGACCCCGACGCCATCGAACAAGGTCTCTTTTTTCTCGCCAATCTTTTTGTGCCCAAATACCATCAAGTCGAATTCGAGACGATCAATTCCGCAGCAGTGGAAGGAAAATGGATGCGGCTCAGTGAATGGCTCGAGAACCATGAAGCGACTTTTACCTATGCCCTCGCACCAAAATCCGATTGGTTCCTCCGCGAATTAAACCACGTCGAATGGAAATCCGTTGAGGAAATGGAAACCCTGATCG
>JBFYPU010000248.1:0-3321 GCA_041303175.1 Crocinitomicaceae bacterium
CTATATATCATGTTGTTTCCTATTTTACGTATACAGTATTTTGTTCATCAAAAAAAGCAGCATCTCCCGACACTGCTTTCACTCTTAACATAATTTTTTCGGAATCACTCCACCACAACCCGCTCAACTCTTACCACACCGCCAACAGTCAACTCCACCAAATACACTCCACTAGCATACGCCTCCGTGTCCAATTGGATCAAATTGCTGCCTTGCGCGGCGAAAATGGCATGGCTCTCCAATACTTTTCCAGTCAAATCCGTTACGGACACGCTCGCTGCACCGCCATTCGCAACCGTAAAACGAACATTTACATTTCCTGCCGTTGGGTTTGGATAGACAGCCATGGATTCGATCACGTTTCCGTTTTCGTCGATGCCCACCAATTCATCCGAAGGCGCACCTTTATAGATGTTGATGTCGTCCAAATAAAAGTTGTTGCCACCGTCACTCTCAAATTCGAATTTGTAACGGAAATTTTCTACGAAATAGGCACTAGTGATGTTGGTCATGTGAACGGTTGTCCAATGATCTAAGGTTGTTGGTGTCCATGCTGAATTTTGCACCAGTGGAGAAAGTTGATTTCCTTGGATCGTTTTTCGCTGTACCCACGTGTCGCCGCAATCATTGGTGACGAAAACCTTTAACCATTCATTATTGGACGCAAAGCGTTTTCTGTACGAATACCTAAAACTCAAGGTAACTGATTCGGTCGCTGGATCGATTACGGACAAATCAACGGGTGCTGAGATCAACTCATCGGAATTGCCTGCTGGCTGTCCAAAATTGACCAAGCGCGCGCTTTTGGTTCCTGTACGTGCAATTCCATCCGCGATTTGGAATCCATTTCCACCCGAATTGTAGATCGACCATTGATCGGTTGATGCAATCGACGTGTACGCCTCAAACCCTTCGATCAAGTCAATCGAATTTGGTAAAGGAATGACAGTGATGTAGGCCGGCTTCGATTCTGTTATGTTCGAAACACCGTCTGAGATCGTCAATTGTACGTCATACTCTCCAGCCGAAATAAACTCAACTGAAGGTTGTTGGGTCGTTGCATTGGTTCCATTCACGTAATTGTAATCTGTGCCTTCAATGCCGCTGATCGACCACGTCCATGAAGAGGGACCATGAAAACTATAATCTAAGAAATCGACGACTGTTCCGCTGCAAATGCTTCTGTTCAATGCTTCGAAATTAGCTGCACAAAGTATGTCTGGATCATTTACACCTGTTGCAATCAAATTTGATGGGCTAACGAGATCCATTAAAAAATTGATGGAATTCATATTTGCGGTCATCAAATCCACTTGGTTTCTGGAGAACATGTTTTGGCAAGCGTTGTAACTCATGTAATTCTCAATTTGATCGAGCGCATCAAATCCGTAGGCATCCCCAAGGGGAACTTCAGCGCATGAATTCCATATTTGTGAGCAACTCCAATTTGCTTCCTCTTGTGGAGGTGTATCGCAGGAGTAATCGCCATTTGCTGTGCAATCTTCTGTGTGACATCCGGTTTGATTTGAACCCATGCCTACATCGAAAATGTGCGGTAAACCGAGCGCGTGCCCCATTTCGTGTGTGAGTGTGCGCCCATCCGATCCATTCGCCGTGCCAATTGTACCAAAGGTGTCGTGTCGAATCAGAATGCCCCATCCACCAAAAACACCACTGTATGGATAATAAGCATAGCCGAGGATCATACCT
Source organism: Crocinitomicaceae bacterium (assembly GCA_041303175.1). Lineage (GTDB taxonomy): Bacteria > Bacteroidota > Bacteroidia > Flavobacteriales_D > Crocinitomicaceae > UBA4466. Next base: position 1,711 of record JBFYPU010000248.1, read on the forward strand.
GGTTCACCACCGTTATCGATTGAATTCACCACCCAAATATTGAAGTATTCATCTTGCGGCCATTGGTCCGAACCACCGTTGGATGAGAATTTACAATCCTCACCAGCGTTGTACGTGAGAAGTGGTGCATTAACGCGAACGATGCCATTTGTACATTCGCCGTTTGGATCCAATCGTGCCAATTTGAACTCGATGTCCATGTCTCCGGCTTCGGGCTCAAACGGTGCGTCGGCGGTATTTCTCGTTACCGATGCATCTGGATTTGTCCGGTTATAATCTTGGTTCAAGATGTCCAGCGCAGTTTGAACTTGCTCGTCAGAGATGTTACCAATCCCGTTGTCATGAATGATGTGAACCACAACAGGCATCGTTATCACCGCGCGATTTGATCCTTGTTGTTGACGGTATTGCGCTGCCGCCATCAATTGTTGATGAAACTTTTCTTGCAATGTTGGATCTTTCAAAAATTGCTGTTGCCTAACTCTGTTTGCACCACACCAATCGTCGGTGATCTGCGCATTCGTAACACTTGTGCCAATGGCAAAAATGGCTAGTAGCATTGCGTTTTTCATATTCTTATGGGTATAAAAAAAGACCTCCTCACGAAGTGAAAAGGTCTTCCATTCTTAATTCGTTTTATTGAACAACAAATTGAATTGTTTGTTGTGATGTTCCAATTTTTACTTTCAAGAAATACATTCCTGAAGCCAATTGAGATAAATCCATCATTACCAAGTTTGATCCCTCGTTTGCGTTCACCATTGCTGACTGCACAACTTTTCCAGAGATGTCTTGAACGAACAAGTTCGTTTCTTCAGCATTCGCCAACGTGAAACGAATGTTTAAATCGTTATCTGTTGGGTTTGGATAAACGGACAATCCGTCAATATCAATTCCATTTTCTTCGATTCCGGCAGTTACGATCTCTTCGGAAGGTGTTCCCTCATAAATGTTGATGTCGTCAACATAAATGTTGTTTCCGCCATCGGATTCAAACTGAAATTTGCAACGGAATTTATCTGTCCAATAACCGCTTGTGATGTTGGTGAGGTGAATCGTTACCCAATTAGCTTGAGACGTTGGAGTCCATGAAGAATTTTGAGCAGTTGTTGCCAATTGCGTTCCCGCCAATGTTCTTCTTATCGCCCAGTTTTCACCGCAGTTTGGCGTCACGATTACTCTTAACACTTCCGAATTGGACGTATAACGTTTCACATACGAATAACGGAAACTCATTGTAACACCTGTTGATGCCGTGATTCCGGAGAGATCTATTGGCGAAGAAGTCAACTCATCAAAATTTCCTGCTGCCTGACCAAAATTGGTGATTTTGGCGCATTTCGACCCTGTGTAACCTGTGCCTGTGTGCAATTGCCACGCGTTTCCACTCAAGTTTTCAATTTCCCACTCGCTGACATTTGTCAAGGTCGTGTAGCTTTCAAAGCTTTCGTAGAAAGGTAAACCTACTGCTGCTGGTAATACACGGATATATGCTGTTTTCGTTTCTGTATCGGTATTTGAACCATCCGTTGCCGTCAACGTAACCGCGTACAGACCAGGAGTTGAATACGTTACAGAAGGATTTTGTGCTGTTGAGGATGCAGGACTTCC